>NZ_JAIUMX010000029.1:0-35350 GCF_022565315.1 Cyclonatronum sp.
TGATCGCGGATGTAGCGCTCAAGTGCGTCGATGGCGACCCGCTCCTGCTGCATGCTGTCGCGGTGCCGCACGGTTACAGACTGATCTTCGAGCGACTCAAAATCAACGGTGATGCAGTACGGGGTGCCGGCTTCGTCGAGGCGGCGGTACCGCTTGCCGATGGAGCCTTTCTCGTCGAACTGAACCCGCCAGGTTTCGGAAAGCTCCGCCTGAATGGCACGCGCCTTTTCCATTAGCTCAGGCTTCTTGATCAGCGGAAACACGCCGGCCGTAATAGGGGCGAGTTTCGGGTGCAGCTTAAGCACGGTGCGGGTCTCGGTCTTGCCTTTTTCGTCGGTCACTTCTTCTTCGCGGTAGGCATCGCAGAGTGTCATGAGCACGCAGCGGTCCAGCCCGATGGAGGTCTCGATTACGTAGGGCACGAAGCGCTCCTTGGTTTGCGGATCGAAGTACTCCAGCTTTTTGCCCGAAAACTCCTGATGCTGACTCAGGTCGAAGTCCGTACGGTTGTGGATGCCTTCTACTTCCTGCCAGCCGATCGGGAAACGGTACTGCACGTCAACCGCGCTCTTGGCGTAGTGTGCGAGCTTATCCTGCGGGTGATCGAGGAACCGCAGGTTTTTCTCCCGGATGCCGATGCTTTTGTGCCAGCCGATGCGCTCTTCCTTCCAGCGCAGGTACCACTCCTCGTCGGAGCCGGGGGCTACAAAATATTGCATCTCCATCTGCTCGAATTCACGCATGCGAAACACAAACTGCCGCGCAACCACTTCATTCCGGAAGGCCTTGCCGATCTGTGCAATGCCGAAAGGCACCTGCTGCCGCGCCGTGTTCATCACATTGTTGAAGTTCACAAAAATGCCCTGCGCCGTTTCGGGGCGCAGGTACACTTTGGTATCCTCACCGGCGGCCGTAGCACCAAACTGTGTGTTAAACATCAGGTTGAACTGCCGCACATCGGTCCAGTTGAACGCACCCGAATCAGGTGAGCGGATTTCCTCTTCCATGATGATGTCGTACAGATCTTCGGTCATGCTTTTGCGTGTACCGCAAGTGTCGAGCTTGTGCTGAAGCTCAGCTGCGCGGGCTGCATCACCCTTTTCCTCAATTTTGCGGATGTGGTCTTCAATCAGCATATCCGCCCGGTAGCGGCGCTTGCTTTCCTTATCGTCAATCATCGGATCGCTGAAGCCGTCAACGTGCCCGGAGGCTTTCCACACTTTGGGGTGCATCAGAATGGCGGCATCAACGCCCACGATGTTTTCGTGCTTTTGGGTCATGGCCGTCCACCAGGCTTCATTCACCCGGCGTTTGAGCTCGACCCCGAGCGGTCCGTAATCATAAACTGCGGCAAGACCGCCGTAAATTTCTGAGGACTGAAATATGAAGCCCCGCGACTTGGCAAGCGAAACAATTTTATCAAGACTGTTGAGGTCAGACATGCAAATTCGGTTTGAGTGTAAAATTCTGGTTTGTTAAAAAGCTGGGCTATCTGAAGGGTGATGTGCTTCCGGACCTGAACAAAATCAGCGGCGGAGCATCCCTCACCAAAAAAATCATAGCACTGCCGGACTATAAATCCGGATTTTGCAAAGATTTCAAATATACAAAGTTTAGCGCACAAGATTTTGACGGAAGGCCTGCAAACGCACCCTGAAGCCGCGGGCAGCGTTTAGCTTGCCTGAATTAATGCGTATATTGCCAAGCTAAAGCAAATCGGATGATTTATGCTGCCGTTTCTGAAACCGGCAGCGATCACCCGGCTCCTTATTTTTAAAAAATCCACTATGTCTGAATCAGCCTCAGAAGTCCGCACCCCAAAGAACTTCCTCGAAGAAATAATTGAACGAGACCTGGCCGACGGCCGCCATGAGTCTATCCTCACGCGCTTCCCGCCTGAGCCAAACGGCTACCTTCACATCGGCCACGCCAAATCGATTACCGTCAATTTCGGGCTTGCCAAAAAATACGGCGGAGCAACCAACCTGCGCTTTGATGACACCAACCCCGTTACCGAATCGGTTGAGTATGTGGAGAGCATCAAACGGGATGTGAAATGGCTGGGCTACGAGTGGCAGCAGGAGCTGTATGCGAGCGACTACTTCGAACAGCTTTTTGAGTTTGCGTTACAGCTGATCCGCGCCGGTCTCGCCTATGTGGATGATTCGACCTCTGAAGAAATTGCCGCACAAAAAGGCACCCCAACACAGCCGGGCACCGATTCGCCCTACCGCAGCCGCACCCCTGAGGAAAACGAGGACCTGTTCCGCCGTATGCGGGCCGGTGAATTCCCGGACGGCGCCCGGATTCTGCGGGCCAAAATCGACATGGCTTCCCCCAACATGCACTTGCGCGACCCGGTGCTGTACCGCATCAAACACGCACATCATCACCGCACGGGCGACAGCTGGTGCATCTACCCGACCTACGATTTTGCGCACGGACAGAGCGACTCCATCGAGAAAATCACCCATTCCATCTGTACGCTGGAATTCGTGCCGCACCGTCCGCTCTATGAGTGGCTGATTGAAAAGCTCGGCATTTTCCCAAGCAAACAGTTTGAGTTTGCCCGCCTCAACATGACCTACACCATCATGAGCAAGCGCAAGCTGATGCAGCTGGTGAATGAAGGGCACGTTACCGGCTGGGACGACCCCCGCATGCCGACCATCTCCGGGCTGCGCCGCCGCGGCTACACCCCCGAGGCCATCCGCGAGTTTTGTGCCCGCATCAGCGTTGCCAAGCGCGATAACCTGATAGATGTTTCCCTGCTTGAGTTCTGTGCCCGCGAGCACCTCAACCGTACCGGTCTGCGCCGCATGGTTGTGTTCGACCCGGTGAAGCTGGTGATCACCAACTGGCCCCAAGGCAAAACCGAGCTGCTCGAAAGTGAAAACAACCCCGAAGATACGGAAGGCGGCGACCGGCAAGTGCCGTTCAGCGGAACCCTGTGGATCGAGCAGGAAGATTTTATGGCGGATGCGCCCCGTAAGTTTTTCCGGCTTTCGCCCGGCCGTAGTGTGCGCCTCAAAAGCGCCTACATCATCACCTGTGAGGATTATGTGGCCGACGAGAACGGCACTGTCACGGAAATCCGCTGCACCTACCACCCGGACAGCCGCAGCGGCAGCGATACCTCGGGCATCAAGGCCAAAGGCACGCTGCACTGGGTTAGCGCAGAGCATGCCGTGCCCGTTGAAGTACGCAACTACGACCGCCTCTTCCTGGTTGAAGACCTCGCAACAGCTGAGGGCGACTTCCTCGACCACGTGAACCCCGACAGCCTGATCACCATCCCGCAGGCTATGGCCGAGCCCGGTCTGCTCGACGATCTGGCCGCGCCCGAGGCGAACCGCCCGCATTTTCAGTTCATGCGCAAGGGCTATTACTTTGAAGATGACGACTCCACGCCGGAGAAGCCGGTCTTTAACCAAACCGTTGGCCTGCGCGATACCTGGGCGAAAGTCAATAAGAAATAAGCCCGTATTTTTCTGGTCAGAAAAACCTGAAACCCGGTCAGCTCTCCAAAGCTGGCCGGGTTTTCTTTTTTGTTAGGGGATGTCTTTTTCGGGTGAAGCTTACCTGCCCTGCTCTGAATCTTTTTTCTATATTCCGCTTTCCGTTTTTTTGCGGCCGTTAACCGGCTGTCAAAACCGGAGCAGGCCTCCATCATCCATCACCAAAAACTATTGGACCAGGATATGACGAAAACGCTACAACTTCTGCTGCTTGCGCTGATTTTTACTGCCGGCGCGGCACTCACCCCAAATACCGCGCTGGCGCAGGTACCCACCTTTGCGGAGGTATCCGGCCATGCCGTCGGGGAGCGCATCACCAAAAACCATCAGGTTGTTGATTATCTCAAGCAGCTTGACGCCACCTCAGACCGGGTGGTGCTCTTCCGGATCGGCACAAGCTACAACAACAAGCCGCAGTACGGGGTGGTGCTCACTTCTCCCGAAAACCACGCCCGCCTGGAAGAAATCCGCCTCAACGCCCTCCGGCTCGATGACCCGCGCGGTACCTCGGCACAGGAGGCGGAGCGCATCATCCAAAATCAGCCGGCCCTGCTGTACCTCGGCGGCTCCATCCACGGGTTCGAGCTTTCCGGCACCGAAGGCCTGCTGCTGTTTCTCGAGCGCTACACCACCTCAAACGAGCCGGAAATTCTGGCGCAGCTCGCTAACACCGTCATGATTGTTGATCCGCTGATTAACGCCGACGGGCGCGATGCCTTTGCGCAGCACAACCATCAGCGGCTGGGCCGTGTGGTGCACGACGACAACCACGACTGGTCGAACGATTTCGACGGCTGGGAAGCCCGCAAATTCCGCACAAGCCATTACTACTTCGACCTCAACCGCGACTGGTTTGCCGGTACGCATCCTGAAACCCGCAACCGCGTGGCGCTGCTGCGGCACTGGCGCGTACAGGCCGGCGTTGACGCCCACGAAATGGGGCCTAACACCGAATTTTATGTGGATCCGCCCACGGATCCCGTCTCCCCCATCTTTCCGCCCTTCGCCACCAAATGGTTCGAAAAATACGGCCGCGCCCATGCCGACCGCTTCGACGAAAACCGCGTGGAGTACACCAAAGGCGAGATTTTTAACTTCTTCTTCCCCTCTTACTTCACAAGCTACATGAGCTATCAGGGGGCAGTTGGGATGCTGTACGAACAGGGCTCAAGCCGAGGACTCGCCCTGCAGCGCTCTGACGGCACTACGCGCACGCTGTATGATGCGGCCTTTCAGCAATATCTCGCCTTCACGGCTATGGTAGGCCTGAGCTCCGACGAGCGGCAGCAGCTGCTCACCGACTACTACCGCGCCAACGCTGAGGCTGTTGAGCTGGGTCAGAGCGGCATCACCCGCTACTTCATCGAACCGGCCGGCGACCCGCATCTGGTTGCAGAGGCCGTGAACATGCTGATGCGGCACGGCATCGAGGTGCATCAGCTCTCTCAGGAAACGAGCCTGCGAGGCGTGCGCGACCGTGAAGGCCGCGATGCGGGGCGCGTTACCCTGCCTGCCGGCACCTACGTGATTGAGGCCGCACAGCCGCGTCACCGCTTCATCCGTGCACTGCTTGATCCGGAAATTCCGGTTCCGGCAGCCTTCCTCGAAGAAGCGCGCCGCCGGGTTGACCGGGGCGAGAATCCGCGTTTCTACGACACAACGGCCTGGAGCCTGCCGCTGCTGTTCAACCTCACGGCCTGGCACAGCGGAGACCGCAGCCGCATCAGCGCGGAGCGTGTTCATGAGCCGGTGCAGCCATTTACGGCGCAAAACTTCGAACAGGCCCACTACGCCTATCTGATCGACGGCGCCCAAACCCGTGCGCTTTCAGCCGTACCCTACCTGCGGGCACAGGGCATACGGCTGCACCTGCTCACCAAAGCCACGCAGGTTAACGGCCGCGGCTTTGCTTCCGGCACGCTGGTGGTTCGGGTAGATGACGATGCCGAAGCCGTTCACACCGCCGTGACCGAACTTGCCTCGCGTTTCGCCCTTGATGTACTGCCCGTAAACAGCGGTCAGGCCGATGCCGGCTTTCCGCCGCTGGGCTCTGTGGAAGGCGGCCGCCTCAGCGAACCCAAAATCGCGCTGCTCACCGAAGGCCCGATCGATGCCTACTCCTTCGGCTGGGCCTGGCATACGCTGGACCGCGAGTATGAAATTCCGATCACCATTATCCAAAGCCGCACGGTCGGGCGCATCCCGCTGGAGCGCTTCAACACCATCGTGATACCGGCCGTGAGCAACAGCCGTGCGCTGGCTGAGCTGCTCGGCGAAGACGGCATTGCGCGGCTGCAGCGCTGGGTGCGCGACGGCGGCACCCTCATCGGGCTGGACACCGCCACTGACTTCATCCGCGGAAGCCTGGAGCTGGGCAGCCTGAAATCGTGGTTCGAGGTGGAGGAAAACAAAAACGCCGCCCGCATTACCACACCGGGCGCATTCTTCCGCGTAGATCTGGATGATGAACACTGGATGAGCTCCGGCTACACCAAAGCTCCGGTGATGCTGGTAAACTCCAACCGCGTTTATGTAGCACCTGAAGGGCCGCCATCGCCGGCCCGCAATGCGGTGATCAGCGTTCAGCAGGAGGATATCCGGGTTTCGGGTCATGTGTGGGCCGAAAATCTTGAGCGCCTGCCGGGCAGCGTACTGCTGTGGCAGGAGCGCGTGGGAGCGGGTCAGGTAATCCTGTTCACCGAAGATCCCAACTTCCGCGGCTACTGGCGCGGGACCAACCGGTTGTTTCTGAACGCGGTTGTTCTGGGGGCAAGCAGGTAACAGGATACAAATTTGACGGCAGATTAATTTTTTTTAAACAAGGGATGTTCTATTTTGGGCATCCCTTGTTTTTTATGGATTTAACAATACTTATGGCAGTTATGCTGTATGAAATACGCTTGGCTTCAGTTTGTATCGCTCTTGCAGGACTCATTAGTTACATACCTGCTGTACAGGCACAGAACCTCCTTTCGGTATCCGAAAATGATGAACGGATTCATCATACCGGAAATCTGTTCGATAAACCGGTTATGTCTGCATCTGAACCCCGGATGAAGCTATCGCAGGAGGGCCTTCGGTTTATGTTCGGGGCAGATATTTTCCGGCTTCAACAGTCGGAGATTACGGGGTTCAATGCCATTTCTATGGTTTATGCATTCCCTGGGGGCATTTATTTGGGTAACAGCGTGTATTCCTCGGCCTTCGGTACCGGCGGCGGTTTTTTTGTGGGCGGGATTGAGGCTGGCTTTTGGTTGCCTGTACACAGCAGGATGCAGTTGCAAACGGGCCTGTTTGTGGGTGGTGGTGGCGGAGCGAGTCAGGTTGGCGGCGACGGGCTTATGTTCAGAAGCAGTGCTGCCTTAGCAATTCAGGTAACAGATGGTTGGGTCTTTAATCCCGGTATTTCTTATGTCTCGGTTTCGGGATCATCCATTTCGACAGCTGCACTCAGTGTGGGGCTTACCCGTAAGTTAGATATTGCTCTAAGCGGCGGCTACCGTGAACGGACAGATCAGTCTGAAAGAGCCTTCCGTGTTGCAGCCTTTAAACCTGTTTACCGGTTCTATCGAACCGGAAACGCAGACAAACGAGGTATCCCGGGCAGACCTCTCAGCAATATGCATACCATTGGGGCAGAAATCACTTTCAGTAATTCGGCCTGGTATGAGGTTTTCATACAAACGCACGGTGTAGTTGCCGGCGATGCCGAAGGCTATGCCGACTGGCTTGCGGGCTATCGGTTTTTCTGGAACCTGCGTCCGTTCCGGCTGTCGGCATCACTGGGAACGGGCAGTGCAGGTGGCGGCGCAGTAAATTCAGGAGGCGGGCAGGTTTACATGGCCGGAGCCGGCCTCAGTTTACCAGCATGGAAAAACGTTGCCCTTGAGCTTGAAGCCATGACCGTGCGTTCTGTTAATGGTGATTTCCGTACATTTGCACCGGGCGCCCGGCTAATTCGCTACATGAGCGACCCCTTTTCCGGAGCTGACGATACTTCCTACCGCTGGGCCGCTTACTCAGGTTTAACACTTCAAATTCCGAATTCAGGCTACCGGAAATTCGGAGACCGTCGCGGCCCGCTTGTGTACATGATTGAAGCAGCCCTTGACCTCATGCTCACCGATCAGCTGTACATCACAGGCAGAGGCTACACTTCATTTATTGGTGATGCAGGCGGGTATCAGATTGGCCTGCTGGGTCCGGGCCTGATAGTTTCCCTCCCTAATGACTGGACATTAAGGGCTGAAATGTACATCGGTGCCGGAGGCGGTGCATCTGTTGATACCCGCGGCGGCCTGCTTACCGGTGCCCGAACTGAGGTAGCGATCCCGGTGTGGCGGGCACTTGAATTTACGGCCGGTGCGGGCACGCTCATGCCGGTGCTCGGGCGTGGCATGAACCCGCTCACCCTGCATGGCGGCCTGAGAATTCCGTTCAGGACGTATCACTAAGCCTGAACAGAATTTCACTTGCGTTTCAATTGTTTGCCTTTTTGGCTTCGTCAACAGCACCTTCAATATTCATGCCCAGCGACATGGCGGTGTACTCAATCAGCTCGCGCCGGTAGGGTAAAATATCGTCATTTTTCTCTGCGATAAAAGCTTCAATAACTCTGTTATTTAGGATGAAGGCTGCTGTGTTTTCACCATAATCTTTGGCAATAAGCTGTTTTACAGGGTTAAACAGCTCGTTTTTCAGATGCCTTACAACATTCTGAAAGCGTTTAATGGAAGCAAGTTTTTCTTTAGAAGGCTTTTTCTCAGCGGGCTTCATATCAGATAGCCCAAGTTCCCGGGCTTCGGCAAGGGCATCCTCAATCAGTAACTCAGCCTCATAGCCCGTATTTTTGTTGCGCAACGACGGATGTACGCCTCTTTCCTGATGCCATGAAGTAACATAATCGGGCTTTGCAGCAACAGCAGTGAGAAAAGATTTATCGATTATTTTATAGGAAGGAATATTTTTCTTTCGGGCGATTTCCTCACGAAATTCCATTAGGCGTGTGTAAAGGTGCCACTGAACTTCATTCATACCTTTTTTGTCGCGCTCTTTGAGGAATTCTGTTTCGCCGGTACCGGCAAAATCCTGGGTTTCCCAAACCTGATTTTCCTGATTAATCCAGTCAGTTATACCTTTTTTTTCAGCCAGCCCGATCAGCTGAGCCCGTAGTTCAGGCAGAAACATCACATCTTCCGCTGCATACTGCTTTTGGTTGCCGGAAAGCGGGCGTTCGTACCAGTTACTCATTTGTGCGGCTTTTCCGGTTTGTATGCCCAAAACTTCAATAAGCAGGTGAGTTAGCGACATGGGCGGGTAGTTTAGCAGGTTGGCTGCAAGGCTGAGATCCAGTACATTTTTGGGATAACACCCCAGGCTGTGTAACAGGCGGATATCTTCGCCGAAGGCAAAACAGGTTTTTGGGATTTCCGGGTTTTCGAGCGGCCGGAAAGTACGTTCTATTTCAATATCTTTGGAAAGCGGATCTACAAGATAACAGGTGCTTTCTGCCATCACCTGCATCAGACAAAGGTTAAAGCCGTACCTGTAGTGGTTTTTATCGAATTCAAGATCAATAGCTATTTCCGGAGCCTGCTGCAGATGATCAACAGCGGTATTAAGGTCATGCGATGTTGCGGTATAGCGAATCATATAAAAGGGTTTTGCCAAACCATCGTTTCTGTATCAGGTAATTTCTCCTCAGAATAGTTCAGCTATGGTTGAAATGCGTTTTGGTGTCTCCCGACAAATTAAAGAATTTCTAATATATACAATTTTTAAAACATTCTTTGGGGGCCGGGATGATCTGTAAAGGGGGTGCCAGTACGACTGTGATCGGAAATGGCATTCTGTGTTAAAATGGGTTTGTGTTTTTGTGAAGCAAACCCTCCCTTTCAGCCTCAAGCCTCAGTTATTTGCGTGCTTATCCCGAATGTAAATATGGCGTACATTTGAGCCTTTTACGCTGCGTTCATCAAACTCAAACATGTTGAGATCTTTTAACAGCGGGGTGAGCTTGGTGAAGCCGTAGTTGCGGGGGTCGAATGAGGGTTCCTTTTTGAGAATCATATTTCCAACCTCTCCCAAAAAAGCCCATCCGTCTTCGTCGGCTACGTCTGATACGCTCAGATGAAGCATTTTTTTGATGTGCCGTTCAACCTGAGGCTTCCGCTTTTTGGCAGGCACAGGTTTAGGACTTTTGCTTCGGTTTTGGCTTTCAGTACCCGCGTGAGCGCTTTTTGCTGAAGCACTGCCACTATCTTCATCCTCATCCTGATCAGCATTGTCGCTTAATACTTCGATAAAAATAAACCGGTCGCAGGCGGTAATGAACGGCTTCGGGGTTTTCTTCTCCCCCATACCGATTACCCGCATACCCGCTTCACGTAACCGGATAGCGAGGCGTGTGAAATCGCTGTCGCTTGATACGATGCAGAATCCGTCAACCTTACCCGAGTATAGAATATCCATCGCATCAATAATGAGGGCGGAATCGCTGGCATTTTTACCCTTGGTATAGCTGTACTGCTGAATCGGGGTGATGGCATAGTCGAGCAGTACATTTTTCCAGCCTGCCAGGTTGGGTTGGGTCCAATCGCCGTAAATGCGTTTGAAGGTTGGTGTTCCGTATCGGGTTACCTCAACCATCATGTTGTTGATGTGGCTGTAGGAAATATTATCCGCATCGATTAGTACAGCAAGTCGCAGGTCGCTGAGGTTGCGCAGCGCCTGCATGGAAGTTTCGCTTCCGTGTGGATTCATAAAGATTTGATTTTTTTGACAATACGCGGTGTCAGCATCCAGCGGATAATGGCATGATCGGCATTTGTTTGTTTCCAGTTCCGGATACCAAGAGTTAAACACAAAATGGTGCCTGTAGCTACATGAACCAGCTCGTCGAGCCGGTGGCCTGAAACCAGAAACTCGGTTGTGTCTTGTATGGACGGGTTGTGGCCCACGATTAACAGCGAATCTGCGGAATCCGGTGTTTTGCGGATGACATCGAGGTAAGCATTCAGGCCGCTTTCGTAAAGGTTTTCGTTCCAGTCAATCAGGGCCTTGCGCTCAGCTGACCAATTTTTGAGCAGTGGCTCGATGGTCTGCCGCGTGCGTACTGCCGGCGATACAGATACATGGGTTTCAGCCGGGCTGATAAGACTTTTCAGGATATCGCACATCATAGGCGCATCATCTCGGCCACGCTCGTTGAGGGGGCGGTCGAAATCGCGCTGAAAATCAGCTGACCAGTCTGATTTGCAGTGTCTGAATAAATACAGGGTTTTCATGGGGATGATTTGTCAGGTTGATTTCTGGCAGAAAGGCAAAACTTCTCAATATAGCTATTTACGGCAAGTTTTGGCAGTATTGACACACTGCTGTATTCCGCCAAACAAATTGTATTTTACAAAATTAACTTTCGGACGCACCATCAGCAGAAATACTGCTCAACCTGACTCCTGAATTTATCCCAATCTGTTTATGTCTCTTTTTCAGAAAGAATCTGTAATCACCCTGTCCTGCCCGCGTAAGCTTGCGCCCTACCTGAAAACCGAAACAGAGGCCCTGAATTTCAAAACCCTTGCCTTCCGGGAAACCGGCTTAGATGTGCGGGGTACCCTCAATGACTGCATCCGCCTGAATTTGCAGCTGCGCACTTCGCACCGGGTCCACTACCTGCTTTCTGAAACCAAAGCCGACACCCCTGATGCCCTGTATCAGTGGCTGACCGGGCTGCCGTGGGAAAGCTGGATCCCCCGGAACGGCTACGTTGCGGTTACCTCAAGGGTGAGCCATCCTACCATTACCAACACACAGTTTGCCAACCTGAAGGTGAAAGATGCCGTGGTGGACCGCATCCGGGCAAAAACCGGACTCCGCCCGGATGCCGGCTCTGAAACAAACAAGACCGTGCTGTTTTTGTTCTGGGATGAGCAGCAGGCCCGCATCTTTTTTGATACCTCCGGTGAGTCGCTCTCCCGGCGCGGCTACCGCGTAGCCAATACCGAAGCGCCCATGCAGGAAAGCCTTGCTGCAGCCCTCGTTATGGCAAGCGGCTGGAAACCCGGCACGCATTTCATTAATCCCATGTGCGGTTCCGGCACGCTCGCTATTGAAGCCGCTATGCATGCAGCCGGCATTGAGCCCGCAGCACGCCGCCGCAATTTCGGTTTTATGCATATTAACGGTTTTGAGCGTGCGGAGTATAAGAAGCAACGGCTCAGCTTGCGTTCCGGGCGCACCGAAGCCATAGCAGGGCAAATTATCGCCACCGATCACGCCGCCGACACGCTCGAAGCCGCCCGCCAAAATGCAAAAGCAGCCGGCGTGGAAGACCTTATCACTTTTGTATGCTGCGATTACTCAGAAACACCCCTGCCCGAAGGTGAAGGCGTAATTGTGATGAACCCTCCTTACGGTGAGCGCCTCGGCATCCGGCATAAGCTCGCAGAAACCTATACGGAAATCGGCAGCTGGATGAAGCATAAGGCAAAGGGCAAGACGGGCTTTGTGATTACAAGCGATCCGGGACTTGCCAAAAGGATCGGGCTGAAACCCGCTGTAAATCAGGTATTTTTCAACACAACCCTGGAGTGCAGGTTCCTGGGGTACGAGCTTTATTAGGTACTTTAGGCAGGGGTACACACTTTTACCGCTGCTAACTGTTATTATTTAGCGTTGTTCTGTATCTTTTTAAGCTAATTAAATCAAAATGACCGGAAGCATCGGAACACCATCCTTATGAAAATCTGTTAGCAATTTTCTGATTAACCCGGTAAGGCAACTGTTTTAAACACCACTATCCAACTCAACACTTATGTCTAAAAAGAAAGAGACTCCGAAAAAACAAAGTAATCCGGTCATTTGGTTTGGTGCAACCGGCATACTGCTGGTTGTTGCCCTTGCCGTTGTGTACTGGGCTTACTCAGAGAATGAAGCACAAACAGAGACTGCACCGGTTGCTACTGAAACCGGCCTGCCGGAGTACAATCTTCCCAACTGGGTTAAGGGTGATGCTGATTCCGAACTGCGTCTGGTTGTTTTTTCAGATTTCGGCTGCATTCACTGTGCCCGCTTTCACACGGTTATTGATGAGTTTTTTGAAGAATACGGTGAAATGTTTGCCTACGAAATGCGGCACTTCCCGCTTGGTAATAACTTCCATTCCCGTGCTGCTGCCGTTGCCTCAATAGCCGCCGGCAAGCAGGGCAAGTACTGGGAAATGGTAAACCTGCTGTATTACAATACCGACCGCTGGCGCGTGGAAAACCCGCTGGAAGGCTTCTTCGGCATGGCGCAGTTTCTGGAGCTCGATATGGAGCAGTTTGAGCGCGATATTCTCGATGAAGACCTCATGTACAACGTGGTTCGCGCCCACCTTGCCGCGCAAAATTTCGGCATCCGCGCTACCCCAACCGCCTACCTGAACGGTGAGCCCTTCCGGATTCCCCAAAACCCGGCCATGCTTTATAGTGCTATGTTTGGTGATACCGACTAAAGCTAAGTTTCTGAATCATAATTAATTTGGCGGCTGTAGTCTTCTTCGGAGCTGCAGCCGCTTTTTTTTTATTAATCATAATGTCCGGTTGAAACTCTTTTGGGTCAAAATCTCAAATTCATTCGTTTTTAGTACAGGAAGTTTATTTTAGCGAAAATTATCTGACTTCCCCATAAATGCAGCAATCAAGTATGAGCCAACCCTCTCCGAAACCCTATTTCATTGTCCTGCTTGTGCTGGGCTTCCTTGGTTTTATCGACGCTACCTACCTCACGGCTACGCACTTTATGGAAGCCCCGCCGGGCTGCGGGGAGGACGGCGGTTGCGGGGAGGTAACTTCGAGCGAGTATTCCACTATTTTCGGGATTCCGGTTGCCCTGTACGGACTGCTCTACTACCTCAGCGTGATTTTTCTGAGCCTGCTCTGGTTCGACCGCGAGCCCGCATTTCTCCCCAAAATTATGATCGCATGGACTGCCCCCGGCATCATCATGAGCAGCTGGTTCGTTTACGTGATGCTCTTTATTCTCGATGCCATCTGCTGGTACTGCATGGGCTCGGCCGCCAGCTCCACCCTGATCTTCGTCACCTCGGCAGTCATGTTTTTTAAAATGAAGGAGTAAGGGTTTGTTTCGGGGGATGGCTTCAGGCCCCCATCACCCTTCTTGCAGGTAAAAGCGCGACATGATACCCGCATGCGGAAGCGTGAGCACCGAAATCAGAATAAAGAAAAGGAGCACCGGGTTCACCTGACTCAGCCACAGCGGCGAGCTCGCTACCAGAATAATTATCCCAAACACGGAAATAAGGCTGAAGGGCATCATATCGCGGATCATGTTTTTGAGTCCGGCCGGGCCTTCTTCATAAAGCCGCTCTTTCACGCGGAGCAGGTTTACCCAGGCGTGATGATGGCAGAAGTATAGCAGGAAGCCCTCAAGCAGCGGTAAAAACAGCGCAATGGCCAGCACCAGCCCGAGGCGCAGCTGATCGAAAACGTCTGACCTAACCAGCGCAATCCGCAAAGCGAGCGCATAGAATTCTGTGAAGCGCAGCCAGGGGTAAGCTTCCGTGAGGTTGAGGAATCCGGCGAGAACGGCCGATTCGCCCAGCAGGCTTGCCAGGATGGCAACGGTTTGCTCCGGGTCGTTGGCCAGCAGGCCAAAAAGAAGGAGGCTTCCGTAAAGCAGCTGCGCGAGCCGTGCGAAAAGTTGCTGAGAAACACTGCTTTCCTCAAGGTCGGTCTCGCCAAAATGCCAGGCCGACATCAGCAGGAAGAAGAGCAGGCTGAGCGCCGGCAGCCACACCCAGAACAGGGCATAAACCAGCATGGTGAGCAGGTACATCACCAAAAAGCGGACCAGTGAAAAGGAGCCTGCCTCGCCGGTTTTTTCGGTGATGATGTGGTCAAGGCTGCCGTGCGGAATGCCCACCAGTACAAGGCCGAGCAGGGCAAAGGCAGTACCGGCCCAGAGTCCGGCTGAAGGAACCGTGAGATGAAGCAGCAAAATGAAGATACCGGCCGGCAAAACGGCCGCGTTCCAGGCTGAGAGTTTCAAGAATCCGGATTTTTGGATTGAAAGGTTTGTTTGGCCAGCTGTTTCAGGAAAGGTGCCCACGGCAGGGTTGCGAACATGCGGATTTCTTCGGCAAGGCTGCTTTCCTCATCCAGAAAGCGAAACACGCGCTGAACGGGGTTTCTTGTAAACAGGGCAGTCATGATGCCGGCAACCTGCTCAGGCTCGTGCTCGATGATACCGAGCAGCAGGCCGTCGTAGAAAGAAAACCGCGGGGAAACGGCTGCTTTCGGATTTTCAGCGAAGCGGCTTTCAACATCCCGCAGGGAGCGCAGGAACATGTAGCCGGTTGATGGCTTCACGAGCCCTGCCGCCGTACCGAGCGGCTCGGTGCCGTCGAAGCCAAGCTTGCGGAAATCACGCTGACTCATGGGGATGCGCCCCTCTTCCGTATTTACCACTTCGTAAGGTTCAGCGGTGATGTAGGTGCTGATGTAGGTGCGCAGGGCTTCTTCGTAGGCAAAACGATCCCATAGCTGTTCCCCGAATACGGTGCATTCAACAAGGGCATAATCCTCTGAAAAGGGCAGCACATAAAAGAAAACGGCTCCGTCGGTTTGCGGGGTGCGGAAATCCATCAGCACTACCTCTTCCGGGTCGAAAGCAGCTTCCGAGGTTTTGATGAACCAGCCGCGGAAATGCTGCCAGAGTTTGCTGAGCGGTTTCGGATCGCCGTTTTGTAGTATTTTGGCAGGGTCGGGCACGCTCGAAAGCACGCGCCCGGCCGAGAATTGGCCGGAGGTGGTCTCCACGCTTGTGTGGCCGTTCACACGCTGCGTGGCCGCTGCCTCGTCCGTCAGGCGCGTGATGTTGGGCTGCTTCAGCAGGCCTTCGTCAGCGGCGGCGAAAAAGTCCCGGCCGGAAATATACTGATAGCTGTACGGGGCAATGTTGTGCGAAACCTCCCCGAAGCGGGAGGCAAAACGGATTTTCGACCAGCTGTAAGAAACCAGATGCTCATAGCCGTGCGCCTTCTTTGACCAGAAACACCAGGTTCTGTCGGGAGGGGTTTCGTTTTTGTCCAGAATCAGAACCTGATGCTGCTCCGCACTTTCAGTATCCATGAAACGGCTAAGCCATTGCAGGGAGGAACAGCCACAGCCTATCAGGATTACATCGTGGGTTGGTTGCATGGTAAACAGTCGGACTAATTGGGGCATCGCACATGATGCCTGTTGGTTACGTTTCGGAAACCAGCCGTTCCGTGTTTACGTTCAGCCTGCCCCAGCTTCTGACCTCAGGCGTCGCGATCAGCCACTTCCTCAACCCACTCCCTGAAGGCACGGGTTGAGTAGTTGGCGTAGCCCGTGTGGCGGTACACGATCTGCCCCTGCCGGTTAAGCACATAAGGGGTGGGCACGGAAGCCCCCTGCAGGGGCGATGGCAGGGGGGCGCCGGGGAATACGTTCGGGATCGTGAACCGCCCGCCCTCAAGGTAGCGAAGCGCGCTTTCCTGCACATTATCCATCGAGAGCAGCAAAAAGGCGATATCATTACGGTGCGCCAGATCCCGCGACAGGGTTTCGATCGTCGGGTTGGTTTGCCGGCAGGTAGCACACCAGGAGGCCCAGTAGGTAAGCAGCACAACCTGATTATCGAAGTCTGCCAGGCGCAGGGTGTCGCCATCGGCAGTGGCCAGGGGTACAGCGCGGATTTCATCGGTGATGAACGGACCGCTGATTTCAGTCGGCGGAGGGGAGTCGAACAGGCCGGTGCTTAGCACGAGTTTTTTGAGGCCGCCTGTAGCACCAAGCATAATGAGCAGGGCAAAGCCAAGGGCAAGGCCGATCATTGTACGCCTTGATTTTTTTCCGGGTGTTTGCGGGTCGTTTATCTTTGCCATCATAGTTTATTTAAACAGCCAGAACATATAACCGGCGTAGCAGGCCAGCAGCACCAGGCCGCTGATGCGGCTAACGGTTTTTGCATAGTAAAGCAGCCCGCCTATGCCGAGCGAGAACAACAGCATCACCCAAAGATCAATCCAGGTGATATCGCCGCCGTCGAGCGGGATGATGAGCCCGGTGATGCCCAGCACGGCCAGCACGTTGAAGATATTCGAACCGATGATGTTGCCCAGGGCCATGCCGGTTTCTTTTTTCAGGGCAGCCATCACGGTTGTGGCAAGTTCGGGCAGGCTTGTGCCCACCGAGATAAGCGTGAGGCCGATCACCGCATCACTGATTCCGAAAGCAGCGCCAATTTCAACTGCGCCGGCCAGAAAAGCTTCCGAGCCGAAGTAGAGACAGGCCGTGCCCAGCACAATGTAGAAAACAGCCAGCCAAACCGGAACACCCTGATGGGTGATCACATCACCGGCGACTTCCTCAAACAAGTCCATCTGTGTACGGGCAAGCCGGATCTGATACAGTAGGAAGGCGATGAGCAGCAAGAACAGGGCGAGGCCCTCAAGCCGGGTAATCATGCCGTTGTACATTAGCAGAAAAAGAAAGGCTACAACGGCAATCATCAGGGGCAGCTCCCTGTTGGTTGTGGCCGGATCGCTCTTCACCGGGTAAATGAGCGCTGTAGCCCCGAGCACAAGCCCGATGTTCGCAATATTCGACCCCACAACATTGCCGATGGCGATGGCGCTTTTCCCCTGAAAGGCTGCAACAATGCTTACGAGCAACTCCGGGCTGCTCGTGGCAATTGCGACGATTGTAAGCCCGATAAGTATCGGAGAAATGCCCGTGCGCAGGGCAATGGCACTGCTGCCCGCCACAAGCCGGTCAGCGCCGTAGGTAAGCAGGCCGACGCCGGCAAGCAGCCAAAACAGGGGAACAAGCATAAGTGAAATAAAAGAGGTTTTTGGTAGGCAAATACCGGTGTGGACTGAAAGACTCTAAAGGTAGGGTTAGGGCATTCAAACAGCAAATGAGGGGTGAATGTTTGCCCGAAGGGTATTGTTTTGTAACAGAGTGCGTTTCCCGTTTGCTGCCTGAAATCCCTGCATACATCCCTTATTTTTTTTGATTCTGATATGATTCGTCTCCTGTCCGCTTTAGTTTTTTTTACTGCAACTGTGCTGCTGTTCGCTCCGGCTGAGCTTGTTGCCGGCAATCAGGCCGGGCTCACCGATGCTGACCGCGGCCGCTCCCTTTTTGAAGATTTTGATGAGCGCCGCCGTGCCATCACCTACGAGACCAGCGTGATGGAAATGCGGATTATCGACCGCAGGGAGCGTGTGCGCAGCCGCACCATGCGTACCTGGAACTACGCCGGCGCAGAGGCTACCCGCAGCCTCACCATGTTTGAGGCGCCGGCCGATGTGCGCGGTACCGGGCTGCTCACCCTTGAAGAAAACGGCACCGAAACGCAGCTGCTCTACCTGCCGGCCATCGGCCGCGTGCAGACCGTGAGCGGGAGTCAGCGCGCCGAGCGGTTTCTGGGCAGCGATTTTACTTTTGAAGATCTGGGGAATCAGAACCCGGATGAGTTTGATTTCGAAATCCTTACGGACACCGATACCGAGCTTAAAATAAAGGCCGTGCCCAAGCGGGAAAGTCAGTACGCATGGATTCACTTCATCCTGGATCCGCAGCGGATGGTGCTGCTGCAGGCGGATTATTTTAATGAAGCGGGTGAGCGTTTCAAAGAACTCACAGCCTCTGACTATGAACAGGTGCGGGAGGGCATCTGGCGGCCCGGCACCATGATTATGCGCGACCTCGAAGCCGGGCGCCGCACCGAAATAAAGTGGCAGGAGCGGGTTTTTGATGAGCCGATTCCGGACCGCTTTTTCACTGAAAGGCAGCTGCAGCGCGGGCTTCAGTAGCAAATAATTCCCGTTCTCGAAAACGACTCAGGTATCATGCCGGTCGGCTACACCTCCCCGCAGAAAAAACCTGCCAGTTTAAACACAAGCGCCCCGCCTGCTGATGCCGTATCTTGCGCTATTGGATACAAATGACACATCGGCTGGTCGGGGCCTCTTTGTGATTTGGAAGGATGTAAAAGATTCCCGTTTTTAGCTACAAAAACAAGACCTAAAACCATGATGTACAGAGCGATAAATCCTTCAACCGGTGAAGCCCTCAAAGAATACCCGCTGCACGGAGTTGCGGAGGTTGAAGGTTTTCTGGAAGAAAGCTTTGCGGCCTGGCAAAGCTGGCGTGGCGTACAGGCTGAAGCGCGGGCCCGGCTGCTGATACGGCTCGCGGAGCTGCTTGAGCGTGATAAGAACCGCCTCGCACAGCTGATGTGCGATGAAATGGGGAAAGTGCTGCGCGAAGGGGTTTCCGAAGCCGAAAAGTGCGCCAAGGTGTGCCGCTATTATGCCGAAAACGGTGCAGCATTTCTGGAGCCCCGGTCCATCCAAACCGAAGCCGCCAAAAGCTATGTCGCTTATCGTCCGCTTGGGCCGGTCCTCGCCGTGATGCCCTGGAATTTCCCGTTCTGGCAGGTCTTTCGGTTTGGGGCACCCGCGCTGATGGCGGGCAACACCATTTTGCTGAAGCACGCCGAAAACGTGCCGGGCTGTGCCGAAGCCATTGCAGCACTGGTTGAAGAAGCCGGCTTTCCGGATGGCGTGATGCAGAACCTGCGCATCAGCCATGAGCAGGCCGCGAAGGTCATCGCGGATTCGCGGGTGCGGGGCGTAACCCTTACGGGCAGCACCAAAGCCGGCCGGACCGTTGCCGAAACGGCCGCCCGCAACCTGAAGAAAACTGTGCTCGAACTCGGCGGCAGCGATCCCTACCTCATTCTGGACGACGCGCCGCTTGCCCAAACCGTAGAAGCCTGCGTAACAAGCCGGCTGCTGAATGCGGGTCAGAGCTGTATCGCGGCCAAACGCTTTATCGTTACCGGAAAAATTTATGATGCGTTCACCGAAGCCTTCACAAAAGCCATGCAGGCAAAAGTGATGGGCGATCCGCGGAATGAAAGCACCGATTTTGGCCCGCAGGCCCGGCATGATCTGCGGGATGCGCTGCATGCGCAGGTTCAGGAAATCATCCGGAAGGGCGCGAAAGTGTTGCTGGGGTGTGAAATGCCTGCCGGTGCCGGCGCCTTCTACCCGGCAAGCGTGCTCGCAGAGGTGAAGCCGGGTATGCCGGCTTTTGATGAAGAGCTTTTCGGACCGGTAGCGGCCGTAATCCGGGCGAAGGATACGGAGCAAGCCGTGCAGCTGGCCAATCAGACGAGCTTCGGGCTGGGTGCAGCGGTTTTTACTGCCGACGCAGCATTCGGAGAGAAACTCGCCGCTGATGGCCTGCACGCCGGAAGCTGCTTCGTGAATGATTTCGTGCGCTCCGATCCGCGGCTGCCCTTTGGCGGCATCCGTGAATCCGGCTACGGCCGCGAGCTTTCCCTTTGGGGCATACACGAATTTGTGAATGTGAAAACGGTTTATGTAAAGTAGCTTCGTGCGTAGTCCGCTATCACCAAAATCATCACTGAAATTTAAGGAAGCTGGTTTGCCTTTTCTGAAAGCTGAAAGGGCACGGCAGCTGTCATCCATCGCTAAAAAATAAAAAAAACAAACACATGCATTGGTTAGGAATCTGGCGTTCGCACACGGTAAGTAAAGTTGAGCCGAAGGGCTGCCACCTGGAAACCCCGGAAGGTCCGGCCTTTCTTTCAAAAAGCGAATATGAGGAGGGACCTGAAGTTGGAGGTGCTGTCGAGGCGCTCATTTATCACGATTACGACGGATTTCTGACGGCTACCCGGCAGCGTCCGCATACGGAGGTCGGGCGTTTTGCGGCGCTCCGTATCAAAGCAGCCGGCGACAAGGGCGCTTTCGCGGACTGGGGCCTGGAGAAAGATTTGTTCATTCCGCATGCCGAGCAGCTTGAGCCGGTAGTGAAAGGCGGAACATACCTTACTTTCACCTATGTGGATTCGCAGAGCGGCCGCATTACGGCAAGCACGCGGGTTGACCGCTTTGCCCGCGATGTGGTGGAACCGGAAGACCGGGAAGTTTTCCCCGAGGCCGGCACAGAGGTTTCGCTGCTGATTTCGCGCAAAACGGATCTGGGTTACAAAGCTGTGATTCTGCTGGAGAAGCCTTACAGCGGAACCCTGTACCACAACGAGGTTTTCAAAAAGCTCACTGCGGGTCAGCCTGAAACCGGCTATATCAAACAGCTTCGGGAAGACGGCAAGATTGACCTCAGCCTGCGCAAGCCGGGCTATGAGGAGGTGCTTGACTCCAAAGAGCAGATTTATCAGAAGCTGGCCGCCGCAGAGGGCGGCTACCTGCCGTATCACGATAAATCGGATGCAGATGAAATCCGCCGGGTTTTCGCCATGAGCAAGCGCACGTTCAAAGCCTCCGTTGGTGGTCTGCTAAAAGAAGGGCGCATAGATTTGCTGCCGGATGGCATCAGGATCCATCAGGACTGAACAAGCGCATGAAATCTGTCAATCTTTTTTTAAATTGATTCGTACAATACCGCATATTATCCCACGGCAGCTGCTTAGGTCTGCTGGTATATTTTTAACTTATTAAGCTCAAACGGGTTTTGTTATGGCAAAATTAAAGCGCTCTACTTCCGATAAAATGTTATTTGGCGTATGTGGCGGGCTGGCCAGACACTTTGATATGGATGCTACGCTGATCCGCGTAATATGGGCCATTCTGGTTGTTGTGGGCTGGGGTTCACCAATCCTTGTTTACCTCATTATGGCTATCATAATGCCGCCGGACTAAAGGCTGAATTAACCATTGGGTTATAAAAAACCGGGATGACTCTGAGTCAAACCGGTTTTTTTGTATTATGGATCAGCGGGGCTGGCCCGGCCTGTTAATTTGCCGGTAATCGATCAGGAATTCGTCGATAAGGGAGAGTACTTCGGGCTTGAGGGTTTCGACCCGGTTTACCCCTATAAAGCCGAGCGAGCCGGTTTCCCATGTTGTGGCTATGGAAGAAATGCTTGTGTTGCGTACAGGTGAAACTTCCTGCTTGAAGCGTACTTCCGCGCGGTAGGAGTAAAAGCCAAGCTCACTTCTCACCGTGTTCAGGTAAACATACAAAAACGGAACACCAGGCTGTCGCGACCATTCAACTTCATTCATCAGGCGGATTCCGGCCCGGCGCAGGCGCTGTGCAACCTCAATCTCGAGTTCAGCACGGTTAAGGCCGTCGATTTCTACGGTGCTTTCTTCAAATTCTACAATCAGTAAAAAGGCGGTTATGCCCTGCAGGCTTTGTTTTTGGTCGGCGGTAAAACGTTGTTGTGCCTGAGCAGAAACGGCGCAAAGTAAAATTGAAAGGGCAAGAAGACCCTGAAAGAAGGTACGTGACATAAGTGAGCAAAAACTATTTGAGTAACTGAAAATAAATTCACAAAATATAGGTATAAATGCTGTGGTTTTGATAAATTAAAAAATTCTAATATTTGTACTGTTTCAGGCAAAATCAAACCTAATCAATCTGTGACCGACCAACCGAAAAATACCTATCACCCCTGGTATATTAAGCTGACCTTCATTCTTGCGATGCTCAGCCTGATTGTTTATGGTATGGTTGTGGCTAAAGCAGTGCTGATACCGCTGTTTTTTGCAGTTTTCTTTGCTGTACTGCTTTCACCACTGTGCGGTAAACTTGAAGACTGGCGCGTTCCGCGTGTAGTTGCAGCTCTTTTAAGCCTATTGCTTGGAATTGGTGTATTGGTGATTACAGGCATCTTTTTTTACACGCAGATAGTTGGTCTGGCTGATGATGCCAGCCTTGTGGAAGAACGTATCCGTTCCCTATTGCTGCAGTTTGAAGATGTTGCCGGCGCTTACGTTGATGTGGATTTGGGTGAACTCGTTAGCACGATTCCTCAAAATATGATAGGGTATGTAACAGACAATGTGGAATCTCTCAGCAGGGGGGTGCTTTCTGCGGCCTCAACACTAACTACTTTTTTTATCATTCCTGTTTATGTGGTTTTGTTTTTGCTTTTTAGGGATTTCCTCAAAGAATTTATCATTCGCGCTTTTTCATACGGAGATGAAGCCCGTATGCAGCGGCTTATCGATAAGGTGAAGTCAGTTGTTCAGAACTACATCCTTGGCATGCTTATTGTAATTCTTATTCTTGCGGTACTCAACAGCACCATGCTTTGGGCATTTGGGGTGCGGCATGCCCTGTTTTTCGGAGTATTTGCAGCAATGCTCAATATTATCCCTTTTGTTGGCCCGCTCATAGGGTCTGTACTGCCGATTTTTTACGCCCTGCTTACCATGGATTCCCTGCTGATACCTTTGTTAGTATTGCTTGGTTTTTACATTATTCAGCTTTTCGAAAGCAATTTATTCACTCCTTCTATTGTTGGCAGGCAGGTAAGCCTTAACCCCCTGGTAACGCTGGTGGCTATTTTCGTAGGCGCCCAGATTTGGGGCCTGGTTGGGATGATTCTGTTTATCCCGGCAAGTGCTGTGCTGAAGGTCATTTTTGATGAATTTGATTCACTCAAGCCATACGGGTTTTTACTCGGCAAGGCTGATCAAAGCCATCGCAAAAGAAAAAGTAAGCTTGCTTTAAAAGTGCAGGATATTTCTGAACGGTTTAGCGAGCGTGCAAATAAAATGATTTCTGATACTAAAACTGAGCAGGAGCAAAAAAAACAGCAGGAGCAAAAAAATACAGAAGGTCCTTAAACTTAAACGTAGTATTCGGCAGGCTCGATTCGCAGTAACCATCGAAAGGAAATGAAAAAAATATTAGTTGTAGAAGATGAAATGATGTTGCAGATCGTGATCACGAAAATGATCCAAAAGGCCGGTTTTGAAGCGATTGACCGGGTGAAATCTGCGCAGGCAGCTTTTGATGCTGTACGCAAGCATGGCCCGGATATGATTCTGATGGACGTTAAAATAATAGGTGAAACTGATGGTATCGGGGCTGCACGGGAAATAAGGGGCTTCTCCGGGGTTCCCATTATTTTCCTTACAGGCTTTAGTGATGCAGTTAGTGAAAAAGACCTGACAGGCCTTGAACCCTGTACACTTTTAACAAAACCATTCGACTATCAGGAGCTTGCCGGTGCAATCGCCAAAGCTTTTGAGCTGGCTGAGTCAACCGAGTAAGTATGATTAAATACAGTACTCCTGGTTTCAGCCCGGGGCTTGATGAGCTGATTAAAGCACATCAGATTATTCAGCCCTGGATTCATCGTACGCCGGTTTTTACCAACAGCTGGTTCAATAAGAAAAGTGGTGCTGAGCTTTTTTTTAAATGTGAAAACTTTCAGGTTTCAGGTTCTTTTAAAGCGAGAGGTGCTGTTCATGCCGTTTTTCGATTGTCTGCTCAGGATGCAGCAAGAGGCGTGGCAACACACTCTTCGGGCAATCATGCGGCCGCACTCTCGCGGGCTGCAGGCCTGCGCAATATACCTGCTTACATCGTAATGCCCGAAAATGCACCAAGCGTGAAGGTGAATGGGGTCAAAAACTACGGCGGTATAATACGTTTTTGCGAGCCTGTGCTTGAAGCACGCGAAACCGGTCTGCAGGAAATTGTGCGGGCAACGGGTGCATATTTCATTCCGCCCTACAACCATGAACACATCATTTTAGGGCAGGCCTCTGCGGCTTTGGAACTCATGCAGGAAGTGCCCGGGCTCGATATTATTATAGCTCCGGTGGGCGGGGGCGGGCTGCTCTCCGGAACATCCCTTGCTGCCAAACGCCTCAGGCCGGACATCACCGTTTACGGAGCTGAGCCCGAGCAGGCTAACGATGCCTTTCTGTCGTTCAAAGCCGGGCATATCATCCCGGCAAACCCGGATACCATAGCCGACGGACTCCGCACCTCGCTGGGCGACATCACCTTCGGTGTAATCAGAACCTTCACAGATGACATCCTCACCGCTTCGGAAGCTCAGATCATTTCGTCTATGCGGGATGTTTGGGAAAGGATGAAAATCATCATCGAGCCTTCCTGTAGTGTGCCCCTGGCGGCCATTGCATCGCGCCCGGAGCTTTTTGAAGGCAAAAAAGTGGGTGTTATCCTTACCGGCGGAAACGTGGACCTGGATAAGCTGCCCTGGAGTCCGCGCTGATCCCATTCGGTTTTCCGTATCTCAGAAAAATCTTCTGAACAAATTGATGATGATGGTGAGCACAATGCTCAGCACAATCATGGTCACTATCGGGAAATAAACGCGGGTGTTGCCCCGCTCCATGCGGATATCGCCGGGCAGGCTTCCGAGCCAGCTCAGTTTGCTGCCAAAAAATACGATAAGGATGCCGAGCGCCACAAGCACGAGCCCGGTATAAATGAGAAAACGGCCAATTTCAGGAGTCATGAGGGCGTATGATTTTAGGGGGATGCCGAATTTGTGCCGCGATGATTAACCCGCAACCCTAAAGCCGGCTTTTTGTCTTTCGGGTATGATTTGGTTACCTTAAATGCAACCTAAACAGGGAATCCGCTTCCGGATTTTCGCCACATTTTTAAGGTAAAACAGAATATGATTACCCTCGAAGATAAAACAACCCTGCTTGAAGCTGCCAAACAATTTGGCGAAACGCTGAAAGCATCTTCTGAATATGAACGCTTTCTGGAAGCACAGAAAGTTTTCAATGCTGATGCCGATGTGCAGCGGATGGTGGAGCAGTATAACCAAATGGTGCAAAAATTGCAGCTGTTGCAGCAACTGCAGGAGAAAGATGATGAACTCATGGCCCGGTACCGCGAGCTGAACCATCAGATCGAAACACACCCGCTAATCCATGAGCTTATGAATGCGCAAAAAGCCTGGAAAGCGCTCACAGAAGAAGCCAATGCTGCGCTCACCCAAAAACTCGGCTACGATTTTGCCGATATGGCCAAACCGGAAGGCGGCTGCTGTTAAGCAGGCTCATTTCCCTTAATACTGATTTTTATACTATGAGTATCCAAAACGAAAGCGTTCAAAAAAGCCTCGAAACCTTTGCCGATGCCCTGCTTGCATCTGAACAGTCCGCTGCATTTGTAAATGCACGCAGCGCATTTGAAAGCGATGCAACGGCAATGGACCTTATGACGCGCCTCAACACCCTTTCCTTCGAACTTAGCAGGAAGCAACACGCCGGTACCATTGAGCAGCATGAGATTGAGCAGTACAAGGGCATTCAGCAGGAGTTTATTAACAACCCGGTTGTAGCAGAGCTTGAGCAGCGCGAGCGCATGCTTGTTGAGCTGCTGCGGGAGTGCAATCAGGAAATCAGCGGCATTCTCGGCCTCGATTTTGCCAAAGATGCGACACCTTCTTCCTGCGGTTGCGGCAGCTGATTCTGCCTTTGAATTCATCATTCTGAAAAAAAAGCCACCGCTGCGGTTTGCAGGGTGGCTTTTGCTGCTTTTGGGAGCTGTACACTTCTAAACGCGGCTAAGCTGCGGGTCAGTCAAAAAAATCAGATGGTTTTGGAGAATACCGGCTTTTCCTTGTGCTGAGCCATGTAGGCATCAAACACCATCGCAATATTCCGAACAAAGAACCTGCCTTTGGCGTGTACCTGAATGCCTTCCTCTGTAATGCTCACGATGCCGTCTTCTTCCAGGGGCCGCAGCCGCCTGATCTCATCACGAAAGTGGACTTTTGCGTCAATTTGCCAGGTTTTCTGCAGCTCGCTGAACGTCATGCTGCGGCTGCACATCAGCTGCATAATTACGCTTCGGCGCAGCCGGTCTTCATTGGTTAGCCGAAGGCCTTTAACCCAGGCATTGCCGCGGCTGTCGATGGCTGCCTTCCAGTCATCCAGTTCTTTTTCGTTCTGGAAGTAAAAATCCCCCACAGAGCTGATGCTCGACATGCCGAGGGCGTAGAGGTCGAGTCCGTTCATGGTGCTGTAGCCCTGGAAATTGCGCTGCAGGCTGCGGTCACGCAGGGCAACACTGAGTTCATCGTTGGGCTTGGCAAAGTGATCCATGCCGATATGCTCAAAACCGCTCTGCTCCATGAAAGCGATGCCGTCGAGCAGCAGCTGCAGTTTCAGGTCAGCATCGGGGAGCTGCTTGTCTTCCAGCAACTTTTGAGCCGGTTTAATCCACGGCACGTGCGCGTAGCTGTACATAGCAACGCGGTCAGGATCAAGCGTTTTAATTGCTTCGAGGGTTCTGGCAAAACGCTTCCGGTTCTGCATCGGAAGCCCGTAAATGACGTCCAGATTAATCGAGCTGATGCCGGCTTCACGAAGGATATCCATGCACTTCTGCACCATTTCCATCGGCTGTATGCGGTGTATGGCTTCCTGTACTTCCTCGTTCACATCCTGAAATCCGATCGAAGCCCGGTTCATCCCGTAAGCCATCATCGCCGTTAAATGCTCGCGGGTGAAGGTCCTCGGGTCGAGCTCAACGCCGAATTCGGCATCCGCTGCAATATTAAAATATGTGTGCAGCATCTCCCCGAGCCGACTAAGCTGCTCCGGGGTGAGAAAGGTCGGAGTGCCGCCTCCGTAGTGAACCTGCTTAACCACGTGCTCAGGGTGCAGCAGCGCCGCGTAATATTTCATCTCTTTCTCGAGATAATCGAGGTAATCGTCAGCTGCCGATTTTTTTTTGGTAATAACGGTTGTGCAGCCGCAGTACCAGCACAGGGAGGCGCAAAACGGAAGGTGCAGGTACAGCGAAATGTCGCGCGGCGAGCTGTTGCGGGCCTGCAGGTAGCTGCCGAGGCTTACCGGCTCCAGAAGGTCGAATTGGACCGCTGTTGGGTAAGATGTGTAGCGCGGGCCGGGAACATTGTATTTTTTTATCAGGGAAGCAGTAGCAGACATAGCAACAGCAGCGGTTTGAACGGTTTGCGTTGGAATCGTTAGTGAAAACAGGTTCAGTTCAGTTTGAAAATCTATTTATAACATTGATATTAGAATATAGCAAGAGTACAGGAAATTACCAAGTCCGGCTGCTGCCCCAACCTCATGCCTGAGGAACGCTGAGCATGCGTACAGGTACAAGCTCCCGGCACCTGCAGCAGCCGGCAAAATTCACCCCTTTGGGTGATACCGCTTAATGATCAGGAAACCTATGTTACAAGGGTGATTTTTAATCATAGATAGATAAAAACCTTCTTTGCCTGAAAGGCAGGAAGGTTTCTTTTTTGGTGACAGTGATGTGCCGCGTTGCAGATTTGCTGCAGAAATGTTATTTCACAGCTTGTTAATATCAGCTTAACGCTTAATCTCCTATTTTTCGGGGCTAAGTGCCGTTAACTGAAATTTTTCTGTAGCTGTTTCCTTCAACCATGCATATTAATCCAGGCCTGTCTTCTTTTTTCGCTTTGAAACACCTGATCAGTATCGTAGCCGTAATTCTCTTCACAGCTGCATTCACCGCAGCTGTTTCGGCACAAAGAGGCGATGCGCAGCCCGCTGTTTCTGAGGCGGTGATCCCCGTTTTTCTGGTGATGGAGGATGCGGACCTAACGCGGCTTTACCGCCGGAATCCGCGCTCGGATGACCGCCTGCCGGGTTTTGTGCGCTGGAGCGAGCGCGGTCGGGTGCAGGGCCTCAACGGGGTCCGGTTTCGGGGGAACACGTCGCGCTATCACGTGCGGAAATCGTTCAACATCCGGTTTAACCGGCCGCAGCAGCAGTTGTTCGGAGGCGACCGCCTGAACCTGAACGCGATGTTTACCGATCCCTCGGGGATGCGGGAGCGTATTGCCTGGCAGATGTTCCATGAGTTGGGTCAGCCGGCCTCCAAAGTGCGGTACGTGGCGCTGCACATCAACGGCAACTACGAAGGGCTGGGCCTTCACATTCAGCGGATTGACGAGCTGCTGCTGCGTCAGAGTGGCCTTGATCCGCGGGGCACGCTTGTGCGCGACTTCACCCGAAGGCGGGCTGCCGAAGCCGGACTCGACCGCCGCTCGATATTCGGCTTCGACCTCAGCACTGTGGCCGATCAGCCGGCTTTCCTGGCACAGATGTTCGAATCGCGCTGGGCGCCCGACTACGCCGCCATCGCCGAACTGCTGCAGTGGGTGCACGACACGCCCCCCGGCGAAGCCTTCGAGCAGGGCCTGCGGCAGCGTTTCGATGTGGAAAACCTGACCGACTGGCTCGCTATTCACTACCTGATCGGGGATGTGGACGCCTTCGGCGACGACTTCTGGCTGTACCGCGGCCGTGGCGCAGGCGACAAATGGAAGATCATCCCCTGGGATCACGATCTCAGCTTTGGCCGCAACGAGCGCGACGGCCTCACCGAAAACCGGGAGCTGGGTCAGTTCGGCCGCGGTCTGGTGCAGCTCAACGATTATTTCGCCTACGAATACCCGCTCGACGATGCCGGCTGGGACAACGCCCTCATCGTGAAATACCATCAGTCGCCCGGCCTGCGCGCGCAGTTTGAAGCCCGCATCCTGCAACTGATGGATGAGGTTTTTACTGAAGAATGGTTCGATGCACAATTCGAAACCCTCGAAAAGGTGACTGCGCCCTACATGTCGCGCACCCGCGACGGCAGCGGTGCTTTCAACCTGCATGAGCGGCAGCATCACGGGGAGTTGGGGCGCTGGGCATATCACAAAGAGAACCTGCGCGATTTTGTGGAACTGCGCTACGCCTTCATCCGCAGCATGCTGCTTTTTGACGAGCCGGTGGCCTATCACAATTATTTCAGGGCAGATTTCACGGAGGGACAGTCCGGTCGGGTGCTCATCACTGATGATGCCGGCTGGACCTTCGGCGCCCTCGATCTGCACGAGACAAGCGTTACCGGTAATCCGTCGCTTCTGATTTACCTCAGATCAGCCCCGGAGAACGACGGCATTCTCAAAGATTACTTCGTTGAGGTTGAAGGGGGAAGCATCCAAGCCCCCATCACCCTGTTATACCGTAACGACATTGCCCCCGACGGGCGCGACAACTGGTACAAATACACCGATGCCGTTGGCCGGCAGTGGGAGCTGCAGATCTTGCAGGATGGCCGCGCCCATGAAAGCCGGCCCAACCCCTTTTCCAACAAAATCAGTACGGAGCTTCTGCTCGAAGGCAGCCACCTGATTCAGATCATGCATGCGGATTAAGCCGTACAGCGCCGGATAAATCCCGACAGACTTTGGCTGCGCACTATTGCTACGGGCATAAAACTGTCGTATATTTAAAATCTACTCTGAAATGATTGCCCGGGTGGCGGAATTGGTAGACGCGTGCGTTTCAGGGGCGTATGTCGGCAACGACATGGGGGTTCGAGTCCCCCCCCGGGCACAGTAACAAATCTTAAAGCCTTGTGAACATTATGTTTGCAAGGCTTTCTTTTTGGGATGTTACCAGATTTGTTACCAGTATAATGTGCTCAAAATAAGGTCTCCGGGGGCTTATGCCGGCAAACCCGGGCAGAAGTGTTCAGGCCAGATTCTCAAAAAGACTGATTTTAAAAAAACAGCTGTCCCGGCTCAGAATGAGCGCATCGCGTGCCGGAAAAGTGCGAAAGATTATACAGCCGTAAAAACTTACAAACCATAATTCCGGCTTAAGCGTTTAGCTTCCTTCCTGTTTAACGCTGCTACAAAAATTATTGCAGTTGTTAGGAAACTACGTAAATTTGGCGCGGCTGCATTCAGCAGCCGTTATCTACAGACAAAAAAAACAATTCTTAATTTAAATTGTATGACAAACACTTCTACCTTCGCGGGTCTTTCCCGCGGCAGCAGCGCAATCGGTGCGTTGAGCCGGCCTTCACTTTTATTATCAGCGTTAGCAATTGTGCTGTTTCTGACCTTCCCGCAAAACCAACTGAAGGCTCAGTTTTTTGATTTCAACATGGATTCCACCTTCGGCGTAGCGCCTATCGGTCCCGGTTTCGAGCCCGATCCGCTTGTGATTGTTATTGATGCAGGCGGCATGATAGATGCCGCTTATCTGGGTGGGGAGTGCGTCGGTTTTGCGGCAGCAGCACCCGATTACCGCGTGAACTGGAGCAGCCGCGGCACTACTGCCCTTCGTTTTATTTTTGAAGCGCACAATCCTAACGACGACACAACCCTGATCATCAATGCACCCGACGGAAGCTGGTACTGCAACGACGATGCTTTCTCCGGCACTTTTAACCCGATGGTTATTTTCGACAATCCGGCTGCCGGTCAGTACGACATCTGGGTTGGTACCTACAGTGCCGGACCTACCGTGACAGGCAGACTGTACATTACCGAATACGCAGCCGTTCCCGGCGAAATGCAAGCCCTCGCCAATCAGTCAGGCAATGATGCAAGCCTTGACGTAAGCGGCGATGCTATTTTTGAAGACATCACCCTTCGCGCGGGCTTCACGCCTGATCCGGCACAGTTCAGAGGCATCGCCGGCGGTACGGTTGATGTGGCAGCCAACTTCAGCAGCGGCAGCGATTGTGTTGGCTTCGCCTCGCAAAACCCGGACTTCCGCCTTTTCTGGACCGGCGACACCTCCGATCTGCGTGTTTTCTTCGAGGCCGATAACGATGGCGACGACACCGTGCTCATCATCAACACCTCGAACGGCGCATGGATCTGCAACGATGACGCCCACTTCAACACCCTCAATCCGTCGCTCGACCTGCGGGGCTACCCGGCAGGCCGTTTCGACATCTGGATCGGAACCTTCCGCGAAGGCCAATACCTCAACGGTACGCTCAACATCACCGAGCTTGATATTCAGGTGAAGTAAACAGCACCGGGATTCCCGTTACCAAAGCCGCTTTCGCATTTGTGAGAGCGGCTTTTTTTATGGGGTGATGGCTTCACGGGCCTGAACCCGGCTTTCCTGCTGCGGCACGGTGAGGCTGCAGCGGCTCAGCGGCTGGTAGGGCGTGCTGAGCGGGTTGCCATGCCGGTACGCCATTTCGAGCTGCATCTCCGATTTGGTTTGCAGCAGCCGGACTTCGGTGATGCTCACCGTTTCCTTGTCCGGCAGCTGCATGGCAATTGAGTAGGGCTGCGGCTCAGGCTTGGCTGATTGGTGCGCTTCGAGCAGCGCCTCAGACGGAATGATGCCGCCGTGTTGTTCCCGGAGCCGGCCGAAAACCTCAGCCCGCAGCTGCTGTGTTTTGTCCTGCTCGAGACCGGCCGATACGACCGGCATAGGCGGTTTTGAGGTGAATTCGAGCTTCTCCCCGTTCCAGTGCCACATTACCGGATCTTCGACGCCGCTGAAAACCACGAGGTTGAACGGATTGTGGGGAAGCGGCGCCTCACCTGTTTGTACCATGAAATCCCGGATGTCTTCGGGGCGGCCGTTGCCCGCTGTGATGAGCCTGCGCACCAGCAGGCCGCGGCTCTTGTTTTCGCCTGCGTAGTTTTCAGACGATTTACCCATGTAATCGTTGAGCAGGCAAAGAATTACGCCGCGGTCGTTTGCGGCAATCCAGGTGCCTCCGCCCTGCGGATCGACCGGCGCCATGTATCGGATGCCGTTTTTCCGGAAAAAACCGGGCGGCTTACCGGGTACACGGGCCAGCATTTCATCACGGTTGAAAGCAAGATAAAGTTCGTTTCGGGTGGCGTTCAGTTGCCAGCTTAGGGTGCACATGTTCAGAGCAGAATCTGGTTGAGGGTCGGTGCGCAATATAACGGGTTACGCCCGTAAAGTACCCAACTAAAGAACAGCCCCGGCGGCTGGCCGGCTTAATTGGCGTATTCCACAAAAAAAGCACGGGACATTCCGCCGATTTGGGATTGTTCACAAGCACGAAAGACAGTGATGCTCACGGAGTTCCCCCCAAAAAATAACGCGTCCCTATTTTATGAGCATCATTTTTCGGGTGAGCTGCTGACCCGCTGCCGTTAGCCGGTACAGGTAGAGGCCGCTTGCGAGCGCGCTGCCGTTGAACGCCAGCTGATGGGTGCCCGGGGTATGCCAGCCGTCGGCCAGGGTAGCGACCCGCTGCCCCTGCAGGTTGTACACGCTGAGGCGTACCTGCGCTGCTTCGGGCAGCTCGAAGCGGATTTGGGTGACCGGGTTGAAGGGGTTGGGGTAGTTCTGGTGAAGCTGCATGCGGGCGGGCAGTTCGGCTTCGGGTTCGGCGGAGACCGGAATGGCGTCGCCGAGCCGGAGGATGAGGGCGCCGTGTGCGGGCAGGGCTGGCACCACAATGCGGTTGCCGGCCTGTACGCTGAGGGTGATGCTTTCGCCGCTCAGCAGCTCATCGAGGGTGTAAGTGCCCGGCTGAAGGGCGGCCCCCGCCAGAGTGAAAGCGGCATCGGAAACGGCCCCGGTGCCGGTGTTGATGGCAACGAGCAGCTGCTCCTGCCCGTAGCTGCGCAGAAAGCCGAACAGGCTGTTCCGGCTGGCTTCGACCGGGATGTAGTCGCCGATGCGCAGCGCTATTTCCTGATTGCGCACCTGAATGAGGCGGCGGTACCAGTTGAGCAGTGAATGCGGGTCCTGCTGCTGAACGGCTACGTTACGTATCTGAAAATCCGGGTTGAGGTTGATCCAGGGTGTGCCCGTTGTGAAGCCCGCGTTGGGGCCGTCGGTCCACTGCATGGGCGTGCGGATCTGCGGATCGGGCTTGGCGCCGCGCATGCCGATTTCTTCCCCGTAATACAAAAACGGCACCCCCGGAAGCGTGAGATAGATGGCGGCGGCCGTGCGGGCTTTGTTCCAGTCGTCGCCCAGCTCGTTCATCACGCGGTTTTGGTCGTGATTGGTGAGGAAGGTGGCGTATTGCAGGTAGTTGTAGCTGTTGTGAACTTTCTGCATTTGCGTGCGCAGGCCGCGGGCGTCGCCGTTGCGGGCCGCGCTGAGAATGGCCGACGCCAGGTCGAATTCAAAAGCCAGGTCAAGGCGGTCGTTGGTGACGTAGGGGATGATGTTTTCCGTGTTCGTCCAGGCTTCGCCGATCGTAACGGCTTCGGGATTGTTCGATTTTACCCGCTCGTTGAATTCGGCCCAGAATGCGAAGGTTTCTTCGGTGTGCTCCAGCTGCGAGCCGTCTTCAAAAATGTAGGTGACCGCATCGAGCCGGAAGCCGTCAACGCCCACATCGCTCAGCCAGAAATCTGCGGCCTGAAACAGCTTCTCCTTTACTTCTTCGTTGTGGAAATTTACATCGGGCATGCCATGCCAGAACAGGCCATAGTAGTACGAGCCGCCCCAGGAGTGCCAGACCGGCTGCCCCCAGGGGCCGTTGTAACCGGGGTGAGTGGCCGACCAGCGGAAGTAGTCGCGGTAGCCCGGCACATTGTTGCGCGAGTTGATGAACCAGGGATGTTGGGAGGAGGTGTGATTGAGCACGAAATCGATGATGACCCGGATGCCGCGGCTCTGCGCTTCTTCCACGAAGGTGCGGAAGGTTTCCAGAGTGCCGAAATCGCTGTTCACGCCCAGGTAGTCGGTTACGTCGTAACCGTGATAGCTGGGGGAAGGATGGATGGGCATGAGCCAGATGCCTGTGATGCCGAGGCTTTCGCCGCTGTCAGGGTCGCCATCGTTGAGGTAATCGAGCTTTTCGATCATGCCCTGAAAATCGCCGGTGCCGTCGCCGGTAGTGTCGAAAAAGCTGCGGGCAAACATCTCATAGAAAACCGTGTGGTTCCACCAGTGTGTTTCGGTGCTTTCGCGGAGCTGCACCTGCACCACATCGCTGAGGCTGAGCGTATCGGCCAGATTTTCGTGTCGGGCAATGAGGGTAACGCCAAAGGAGCCGGTGTTCGGATAGCTCACAGCGGGATTTCGCTGCTGTGAGGTAGCAGGCACACCGCCCTCAAAGTGCCACTCCCACGCGGTGACTTCCCCGCCGGAGAGGTCGCTGAATGAAACTACGCCGTTTTCGAAAATGCTTACGGACTGTGGCGAAAAGCCCGCAACAGGCGGTCCGTCGGGCGGCAGCTCGTCGTTGTACCAGACCGAAATTTCGTTGGGCCCGGCGGTTACGGTGTAGCTGCGGTTGGGTCCGCCGCCGGGAAATTCCTCGCGGCCGTCCCATGCGCCGTCGATGCGGAACTTGAACTGAATGGTTTGCCCCGGCGTGAAATTTTCAAGGGTGATGTGATAGATGCCGTCGCCCTCGGGATCGGCCAGGACCTGCGGCGTACCGCCCCAGCTGTTGAAGGTGCCGGCGACATCCACAAAGTTGGTATCCGGGTTAAAATTGCCGAGGCTGACCTGATGGTTCATGTTCACCGAAAAGGTGACAGGCACCTGCTGAGCAGAAGCTGAAGTCGTAGCCGCAGCGAGCAGGCCGGCAAAAGTGAAGGATAGAAAAAGAACCGTACGAAAGAAAAGAGGCATAGAGGGTGAAGTAAGTCCAAAATTGTAAGCGCTTTCAAAATAGTTCGTTCGGGTGTGAGATACAAACGGAGTTGGAGGGAGGGCCGTGGGGCAGTGTGTCATTGCTTCGGGTTTAATGATTGGGTTTTGTGCTTTAACCTGAGCTAAGAGGTAATTAGCGCTTGAAACATCTTCTAATATAAATCCGCGTAAATCCGGCCGATCCGGTGAATCCGCGTGCCGTCATGTGGGCGGACCTCACCCCAACCCCTTGTACCCTAAAACCCTGCAATCCAGAAAATGTCATATCGAACGCTTCTCATTTGGTACGATGCTGACGGTGCCCCGAAGCCGGGACAATCCGCGCAAATCCGGCCAATCCGGAAAATCCGCGTGCCGTCATGTCGGCGGACCTCACCCCAACCTCTCTCCTGAAAGTGCAACGAGGCCTTACGGGCATGGTCTTCAGGAGAGGGGCTTTTGTTTCGGGGTTGTTTTGGGGTTTTGGGGCCCTGGTTGCGACTTTTTTTTCTTTCGCTGCAAAGACCTGACAGGTTTTGAAAACCTGTCAGGTCTGGCCCATAAGCCGTTTACCACCCCACCCCGTCATCCCGGAAAGGCCCGCTCGGTGCCATTTAACAAGCTCACA
>NZ_JAIUMX010000030.1:0-33858 GCF_022565315.1 Cyclonatronum sp.
AAAGCCTGAACCCGGATGAAACCATACGCTTCCTTGCTGAAATGGAGGCTGCAAACAGCATCCGCAGTTTATTCGGTGATGACCGGCGCAACACGGGAAAGTACATCTCATTTGCAAGGGATAGTCAGACAAGCGGTTCTGTTTTTCTGAACGAGCTCCTCGAAGCCGTTGTAAACCAAAAAGTGGTTTCTTTCAGATATCAGAAATACAGTTCAAGCGTTGCTGAGACAAAAACCATTGAGCCTTATTTCATTAAGGAGCACAACCATATTTGGTATGTGTACGGCCGTGATACAGCCATTAATGCATACCGAACCTATGGCATGAACAGGATAAATGATCTCAGTGTCACGGATAAAGCCTTCAGACGCGATCCGGACATCAATCCTTCGTCTGAGTTCAGCAGCGTTATTGGCGTATATACAGAGCCACAAAAACAGGCTGAGCGCATTCTGATAAGGTTTTCAGGTTCTTTCCTTGACCGTATAAAGCATAATAAAATTCACCACTCGCAGAGGATAACAGAAGAAACGCCTGAGCACATAATCATAGAGCTTAACCTTATCCCAACCAGCGAATTCTACACAGAATTACTGAAATATCGTAAATATGCAACGGTGCTTTCACCTGCTTCTGTAAGAGGGAAAGTAAGAGATATTTTGGACGATGCGCTTAGCAACTATCAATAGCTCATATCCAGTTTTATAAGTCAAGCCATTACGATATTATATAATTTTTTTGCTTAAACGCTATTCTTCTTATTGTACATTCACTTACCCTTAAAGTATTTTTTGAGTTAGAGGTTTAGCAGGCTTTTTTACATAAACTGCTTGAGAAAATAAAACCTTCAATTTCAAAATTGAAAGTCCTAAATCATAATGAACGACATTGCTGGCATTATCTTTATCTGTTGTATTTTTTCTTTGAAGCAAAAAACATAAATAATGATAAATAGCAGTAACATGAACGATTAGTAACAGTACCACGGATAGCTGCCCATATTGCTATGGGGGATTTACATTAAACTCACATTTTGATGAGCAATATTCATGCACATCTCACTACCTGCTTGGTGAAAAAATCAGCCAGCTGCTTAGGTGATTCACAGGACCTGAAATTTATTACTTAATATTGAAGCAGCGTTTACGCCAAAATGCAAAAAAGCCCCCGCGACATCGCAGGGGCTTTTTTATAGTATCAATCCGAAAAAAGGATATTCAGAGAAGCTTACTTTAAAACATGAGGTAAGCTTTGCCGAACATAATTGTGTAGGATATCCCTATCCCCCTACACCTCAATCCCCGCCGCTTCGAGCTTTAGCCCGAACCAGTCGGTATTTCGGGTGATGGGGCCCAGGGTCTGGCTTCCGGGGCCGGCTGCGGCGAGTTCCACATAATCTGCGGTGTGTACGCTGCCGGTAAAGGCTACGCTGGTGTAGTTGCTCATCAGATCGCCGAGTACATTCATCGGGCGGGCTTTCATGGCGTAAGCTGCCTGAAACTCGCCGCGCATGGCCTGCTGAAGCATACGGGCATGATCGCGGGTTAAGTCCAGACTTGTTGCTGTTCCGAAGCGCGCAATGATATCAGCAACAGAGGAGTCTTCATTTAAACCGCGCATCATCCAGTTGTTGGTGTAGGTAAAACTTTGAATGCGGTCAAAAAACGGCTCTGAGTCGTTGTAGCCGCGGCCGGCTGCGTTGAGCGCCGGATTGGCGTTGCCGTGATCCGTTGTGATTACGAAAAGGGTTTCATCAGCATGGCGCTCATAAAAATCCCAGGCAACCCGGATGGCTTCGTCGAAGGCAATCTGATCGTAAATAAGGCCGGCAGCATCCATCGAATGCGCAGCGTGATCTACGCGGGCGCCTTCAATCTGCATAATGAATCCGTCGCCACTGGCTTCGAGGGTATCGAGCGCATATTTGGAGAGCTCTGCAAGAGTCGGCACATCGCGCACGAGATCGGGGGTGTTGTCGTGATCGAGCTGATACGGCAGGTGACGCTCCGTAAATACACCGAAGGTGCGCTGAAAACCGTTGGGCTGACCCAGTTCATTTTTTGTGCGGGCAACTTTGTAGCCTTTTTCTGCGAAACCGGCGAACAGGTCGCGGCCGTCTTCGCGAACCCCGGCATCAAAGTGCCGGCTGCCGCCGCCCAGAATAACATCGAACTCACGCTCAAGGTACTGATCGGCAATTTCGTCCTGCATGCCGCGTCGGGCCACATTGGCAGAGAAACCGGCCGGTGTAGCGTGCGTAACTTCGGCGCTTGTTACCAGTGCTGTATTGCGGCCGTTGCGCTTAAAAATCGGAAGGAGAGGCTCAAACGCATTCCCGTCGTCGTCCATATTTATGTTGCCGTTTGTAATACGCTGACCGCAGCCCCATGACGAAGCGGCAGCTGCCGAATCGGGCACGCTTGAGTTTCCGGTTGTCATATCCATGAGTCCGCGGGTAACGGCGCGCTGTTCGTACAGCTCAATCCACTTACTTGCCCGGCCATATTGCCTGCGGCTCATTAAGTCAGCCATTTGCAGGGTTCCGTGACTCATGCCATCCGAAACCATAAAAATGATGTATTTGGCTTTCCCCTGAAAGCGGCCGTTAGAAGCGGGCGTTGAGCAGGCGGAGGCAACGCCTGATGCGCCGGCAAATAGCCCGGTAAGCGCACCCACCTTCAGAAAGTCGCGGCGGTTAAATCCTGATTTTAAATCCTGTGATTTTTTAGAAGACATAATGAATGCATTATTTGAAAGATGGTTAATCCGCACCTGCCGAATATAATGCGAATCATAAGACACAGTGTTAAGAGTTCGTAAAATCGGAAGTAAAGGCTTTCCTGCTCAAGCGGGCAAAAAAAAAGCTTCCCGGAGATTTCCGGGAAGCTTTTCAGTTTAACAGGGTGATGGTTCCTGAACCGGGTTTATTCGGTGAAACCGCCTGCCGTCATTTTGATCGGGTCGAGGGCTTTATCAAGCTCTTCTTCGCTGAGGTCGGTCATTTCGAGGGCCACATCCTTCAGGGCGCGGTCTTCGGCGAAAGCCCGCTTGGCGATTTTAGCCGCCAGATCGTAGCCGATAATCGGGTTGAGGGCCGTTACCAGAATCGGATTTTTGGAAACCATCTGCTGAATTACAGCTTCACGCACCACAATTTTAGAAACGGACATTTTCGCTAAGTTGGCCGCGCCGTTAGCCAGCAGACGGATGGACTCCAGCAGGTTGTGCGCCACAACCGGCAGCATCACGTTAAGCTCGAAATTTCCGTTAATGCCGGAAATGCTGATGGTTGCATCGTTGCCGATTACCTGCGCGCAGATCATGTTGGTAGATTCCTCAATTACCGGGTTCACTTTGCCGGGCATGATGGAAGATCCGGGCTGCAGGGGCGCAAGCTGAATTTCACCGAGACCGCTGTTCGGGCCGGAGTTCATCCAGCGCAGGTCGTTCGAAATTTTGAGCAGGCTAACGGCTACGGTTTTGAGCTGACCGCTGAAATCGACGGGCGCATCAACCGTGCCCTGTGCTTCGAAATGGTTCTCGGCTTCGCGGAAGCTGAGGCCGGTGTAGGCGCTGATGCGCTCCGCAACGAGGCGGCCAAAGTCGGGATGTGTGTTGATGCCGGTACCGACCGCTGTACCGCCCTGCGGCAGCTCAGAAAGGCGGGGCAGGGCTGTTTTCACGCGCTCGATGCCAAGGGCAAGCTGACGGGCATAGCCGCTGAATTCCTGCTCGATGGTTACCGGCATGGCGTCCATAAGGTGCGTACGGCCGGTTTTTACCACATGCGCGTATTCTTTGCCTTTGGCAAGAAACGCATCGTGCAGCACTTTAAGGCTGGGGATGAGATTATTGTTTGCGGCCATAACGGCAGCAACGCGGATGGCCGTCGGGATGACATCGTTCGAGCTCTGCCCAAAATTGACGTGATCGTTCGGGTGCACTTTTTTGCCGGCAACGCCTTTTTCGGCGAGCAGCTGCGTGGCGCGGGTGGCAATCACCTCATTGGCGTTCATGTTGGTGGAAGTGCCGGAGCCGGTCTGAAAAATATCGAGCGGGAACTGCCCGTCGTGCTTGCCGGAAATGACTTCATCGCAGGCAGCTGCAATCACTTCCACAACATCCGCTTCAAGCAGGCCAAGCTCGGCGTTGGCTTCCGCGCAGGCCTTTTTGATGTAGGCTACGGCCTGAATAAACTCGGTGCTGAAAGTTATGCCGCTGATCGGAAAGTTTTCGACCGCACGCTGGGTTTGGGCGGAGTACAGGGCGTTGGCCGGAACCTTGATTTCGCCCATGGAGTCTTTTTCAATTCTGAATTCACTCATCGTAAATAACTATAAATTAAGAGCTCCGGAGGAGCCGATTTGGGTTGATATAGGGAGATTGAATTTCTTTTGGCGGGCATTTTGCTGCACAAGCCTTAACACCACTACCGATATTAAAATATCTCTATAAGATATGAATTTTGGATGAGGGCTGCAAAGGCGGTCCTGAGCCGTAATGTGTTCAGAGATGTTTTGAATGCAGAGAATTGCTAAGTTCTCAAATCCATAAAATTCATAACCCATTTCATATAAAGGAGCCGAAGTTGCTGAACAGAGATGATGAGTACGACCCGATTTTGCTGAAGCTTGAAGGCCGGATTTTGCACAGCCTCCACAATGCTCATATCCGGTGTGTTGAACAGCTTTTCGGAATTACAGAGGCCCAATTGGTCTCGATTCGGGGTATCGGCGGCAAAGCGCTGAAGCAATTAACAGATCTGCTTCACAACCTGCCCTTCGATTACATGCGTCATGATCTTGCTCCGAACCCTGATCAGGATCCGTATCTCGGCCTTTCAGAAGATGTGCATACGCTTATGCGAGAGTTCGCGGACTTCTCATATGATAATACCATTTCACGGGGGCTTTCCTATTTTCGCAACGGCAGGGTTCTGAAAATTACCCCTGAAAATGCGGAAGGCAAACAGTTTTCGGCTCATGTTGAAGGCACAGACATTTACAACGTTTTCATTGATCTCGTGCCGCCTGCGCATCAGCATAAAGGAAGAATCAAGCCGGTTAAAACCAGCCGGTGCAGCTGTCCGATCAATGCATCCTGGAAGGGTTCGTTCTTCAAATGTAAACATATCGTTGCGGCATTTCTTGAAATTGCCATGATGCAACGGCTGGACCGTTTTGAAAGGGACGGTGAGCAGACCGTTAGCCTGAGGCGCTTAAATCAGCTCTTCAAAGAGCCCCCCCTGCAAAAGGCTGCTCCCGATTTTACCGCAAGGGTCCCATTGCGCTACTGCCTGTTCTACAACAGTCAGGTTTGGAATTTGCTGCCTGAAACCGTGTATACTGCTATTCAAAAAATATTCGTACAAACTCAAAATAACAGATACGTTAACTTTTATAAGTGGAACCCCTGGGAGAGTGCACGGCCGCAAAACTCACGCGATCAGATTGTGCTGAATTTCCTGAAGGCCATTTACCACATCGAAGCCAATCCCTATTCCGGAAACGGGGTTTTAATCAGCCGAAGCGACGAATTCACCGATATTTTGTCGCTGCTCGAGAGAGACGAAATCACGGTTCATCACCCGCTGACCGACGGACAGAAGGCCTTTGTTTCGGGTGAAAAAGGTCAGCTTCTCGGTCGGTTCAGCCGAACGCGGCACCAAAACAACGAAGTGCAGCCCGACAGTCTGGATCTGGTTTTCAGTATCCTTCACGCCCAAACAGAAATCCCCGTTTCTGAATGCCTGCTGATTAGCCGGAAACCCTGCTGGGTGTATCACGACCGAAAGATCCTGGAGGTGAACGCCAACGAGCAAACCGCAATGCTCATCAGCGACAACACGGCTGCGGAGGTTACCTTAGGAGCGGATGAACTTGCAGGTTTCTTCGGAGATTTATTCCCCAGGATGCAGTTGCATCAGGTTGAGTTTGAGTTTGAGGATGGGCTTTGTGCCCATAAAGAAGTTGCCCCCGTACCGCGGCTTTACCTTAGTGAGATGGCGCAGGCCCTGCATATCACCCTCCGATTTGCTTATGAAAATACCGAGACGAACGGCAGCTCCGGCAGTGAAATGGTCTTTTCCGGCCTGATTCCGCAAGATGGAGACAATCCTTCCATTCAGATCAGCAGCATCAGCCGGGATATGCTTTCGGAAAGCCAGTGGATTAATCTGCTTGAGTCGGGCGGTATAGAAACCGGAAACGATCCGCAGGAATACGTTGTGAAAAAGAAGCCCCTTGAGTGGGTTGCCCGGAAACTGCCTGCGCTGGTTAAGGCCGGTTTTGAGGTTTACGGGGAAGAGGCCCTCAAAAAGTACGCCCGCCCCAAAAAGATGACCTCCAAGAAATTTCAGATTTCCAGCGGGATGGACTGGTTCGAACTCAGCGGCACGCTTAATTTTGAAGGTCAGGAGCTGAGCATGAGCGATATCGAGCAGGTACTCGTTCCCGGCACGACCTACGTGAAGCTGGCTGACGGCGGCACGGGCGAGCTGCCGAAGTCATGGCTTGAGCGCATCCGGAAACTGCTGCACCTTACCGAGGCCGGAAAGGACAAAGCCCGTGTCCCCAAAATTATGGCCGCTCAGCTGGATGAGCTGCTTGGAGAAGCCGATGAGGTCGAAACAGACGCTGCGTTCGAAAGCTACGCGGAGCGGCTGCGCTCGTTCGACCGCATCGGGGAGGTACCGGCGCCGAAGGGGTTTCAGGGAAGTCTGCGGCCGTATCAGCTTGCAGGCCTGTCGTGGCTGTCGTTTTTGGGCCGTTACGAATTTGGGGGCATTCTGGCCGATGATATGGGTCTGGGCAAAACGGTTCAGGTGCTGGCCTGGCTGCAGCACTGTGCGGAGCAATCCGGCAAGCCTCCCCGCTGCCTGATTGTGGCCCCGCGCTCGGTCATCCAAAACTGGCAGGCTGAAGCCGCGGTCTTTGTGCCGGATCTGGGTGTTTACGTGCATCACGGTCCGGAGCGAAGTCAGAACCCGGCCGACTGGCCCGAAGCCGCCCTCATCGTAACGACCTACAGCACCCTGCGCATAGATATCGAAACCTTCAAAGAAATTGGATTTGACGTGGCCGTTCTCGATGAATCGCACAGCATGCGCAACCCCGCGAGTCAGACCTTCAAAGCCGTGCGGCTCATCAACGCCCGACAGCGGATCTGCCTCACAGGTACTCCCGTACAGAACACCGTGATGGATTTATGGACGCAGTTCCACTTCCTGAACCCCGGTCTCATCGGGAATCAGGCCCATTTCCTCAATAAATGGGTGAAGCCAATTGAGAAATTTGAAAACAAGGAAGCAGGCGGGATGCTCCAAAAAATTACGGCTCCCTTTATCCTGAGGCGCACAAAAAAGAAGGTAGCCAAAGATCTGCCTTCGCTTACCTCAAGCATCGTGCACTGCCCGATGGAACCCAAACAGCGCAAATACTACGACAAGCACCGGCAGGTGTACTACGAAATCATCAACAAAACGCTGGATGAAAAAGGGGTGCGGGAGTCACGCTTTGCCGTGCTTGAGGGCCTCACCAAACTGCGGCAAATTTGCTGCTCCCCCCTGCTCACCAAATCAAGCATCCGGGATGCCGCCAAAATTAACCGGTTTCTGGAGCTGGCCGAAGAGCTGATCAGCGAGGGGCACCGCGCGCTGGTGTTTTCGCAGTTCGTGAAATTTTTGCGGTTAATTGAAACGGAGGTCAAAAAACGAAAATGGGACTACGAGTACTTAGACGGCGGCACAAGGGACCGACAGGAGCGGGTGGACCGCTTTCAGCAGGATGACAGCAAGAAGCTGTTTTTAATAAGCCTGAAGGCCGGTGGCGAGGGGCTCAACCTCACTGCGGCGGACTACGTGTTCATCATGGACCCCTGGTGGAACCCGGCGGCTGAGCGGCAGGCCATGGACCGCACCCACCGCATCGGCCAAACCGAAAATGTTTTCGTGTACCGCCTCGTGTGTCCCGATACCGTGGAGGAAAAAATCCTGAAGCTGCAGGAGCGCAAGCAAAAGCTTTCGGATCAGCTCATTACCGCCGAAGCCGGCATCTTCAAGGAGCTTGACCGCAAAGAGCTGTTAGACCTGTTTGCGTAATTTTTTTAGGATGATGGCTTTTTAGGATGATGGCTTTCCGGGCAGCATCGGGCTTCCGGGTGGTGTTCAGGGGAGGGATATTTTTCCGAGGCGGACACCTTTGCCGGGCTCAAACAGCTCCGGGCCTTCTGTAAAAAGCGTGAGGTAGCCGAGCAGGGCGAAGAGCTGAAGCTCTTTGAAATCGGCAGAGGCGCAGGTTTCGTCAAGGCTGCGGACCGTGATGCCGGTCTGAGACTGAATCTGCCGGAGCAGATGCAGGTTACGCGCCCCGCCGCCGCTTACCAGGATTTCGGCGGAAGCTTTTTCGGCGGGCTTCACAAAACGGAGTATGCCCTCGCTAACACTTCGGGCGGTAAGGGCGCTGAGGGTTGCCATAAAGTCGGTGAAAGCCGGAAGCGGGAGTCCGGCGGCGGCAATGCGCTCAAGCGTATCGGGCAGGTTGAAGGCTTCGGGGCCGGTGGATTTAGGGAAGGGCTGTGCGAAGTAAGGGTGCTGCAACAGCAGCGCGAGAACGGCCTCATCAACCGTGCCGGAGGCGGCGATTTCTCCGCCGGCATCCCAGGGGCCGCGGCCGTGCTGCTGCATGAGCTGATCCATGAGCTTGTTGGCGGGGCCGGTATCGCCCTGTGCGGTTTGTACAAGGGCCTCACCGGGGCGCAGCACGGTAATGTTGGCGATGCCCCCGAGGTTGAGCATAATGCGCAGCCGCTCGGGGCTCCGGTAGCAGTAGTGATCGAGGATGGGGGCAAGCGGGGCACCCTCACCGCCCGCAGCGATATGCCCGCTGCGGAAATCGCTTACAACCGGGCAGCCAAACTGCTGCGCGAGATAATCCGCCCCGGCAAGCTGCAGGCTTACAGCTTTAAAGCTGCCCCCGGACATGCGTTCGTGATAAAGGGTTTGGCCGTGCGTGGCAATAAAGCTGAGATCAGTGCTGTCGAGCCGGGCTGCCTGTGCGGCTTGCTTTAAAGCATCAGCGCAGAAAAGGGCGAACTGCTGTTCAAGCAGCAGCAGCTCCCTTACCGGAGCATCGGCACGAAAGCTGAGTTGGCGCAGCTGCGCGGTGAGCGCATCGGGGAAGGCCGTTGTGCGGGCAGCAATAAGCTCCATGCGGGGCTTCATGGGCTGCGCGGCGTTTGGGGTGATGCGGTAAATGCCGGTGTCGAGCCCGTCCTGCGAGGTGCCGGAGAGCATCGAAGCGGCGTTTAAGGCCTGGGGCGGCTTCCAAAAAGCTGGGGACATGCCGTAGGTTTATGAGTTCAGAAATGTTTAATTTGACCGTGATGCGCACGGGCTTACCCCAAAAATAAACCATGCAGCTTGTGCGCGGTAATTTATTTTCAACCCATTTTTTTTGTTATGGAAGAACAGGGAATCACGATTGAAGAGCTTGCGCGGGCGGTCGCCGAACAGTTTGGTGCCGAACGCTTTGCCGTTACGGAAGATAGTTTTCGGGAAATTTTGTTTATCCGGATTGAAGGATTAAGCAAATTCAGTGAGGAAGAAGTGGAAAAACGTGCCGCTCCTTTACTTGATGAAATAGAATCGGACTATGAAGAGATCATATTAGTTGATCTTTAAAATCGGTGAATCCATTTCATTAAACAGTGTTAAGCAGGTGTAATTCACAAGAAATTCATTTTTTAAGAACCTTATCTTCGTATATTAAGCAAGTGATTAATAAAGGAGTTCCAAACTTAATATTAATACCTTTTGGGGCCCTGCAATTAATCGCGTTTTAAAATAGCATTTAAACTGAAACGTTCTTATATTTAATGAATTCGGAGGTGTACAATGAACACCAACGTAACGATGAAGCAAAACAGGCTTCACAATTTCGACAGATATCACAGTAATTTTAAAGCAAAAATTTTTGATGCGTTCCGGTCATTTATCGATATGATCATCCGCATCGGCAGATAGTTTTCGCAAAGTATTCATAGTAGTTAGTTTGATTAGATTGATTCATAAGATTAGTTGTTAGTTATGTTTGGGAGACCCGGTCATGGAATACTGGCCGGGTTTTTTTTTGCCTTTTTTTCGGGTTTTGACGCTGTTTTTTGAAATGCACCTCAGGCTTAAGCGGTTAGTTCTGTATATTATAATTTCAAACCGGTCTTTTTAATCGGGCCGGGTTTTAAGCATCGCTTCACGTTTTTTCATGAAAGCTTTTAAGACGCTACTTATTTTTTTCGTTGTTACGGCCGGCATTTTCGGAATGGTGGTCGGGCTGAACTGGACAGCTTTTAAGGTCGTTTTTTCTGATCCGGAAACGTTTTCGGAAGGCTCAGAGTGGATTGAGAAAACCTATTCGCTGGCCGGGCTGGTTGAGTTTCTGGAAGCCGCCCCGCAGCATGTTTCGCTGGTTTCGCTGAACCTGACCGACCCGGATGATTCTATTTTATATAATGCGCATGAGCCGCGGGTGATGGGCGCGGTTTCGAACTTGTTCCTGCTTATGGAGTTTGAGCGGCAGTACCGTGCGGGTGAGCTTGACCCCGATGCCCGCATTTATACTGAGGAGCTCGATGCTTTTGTGGTACCAACCTGGTACGAAAGCGGGCACCGGAATGCGATGCGCAGTATCCCTTCAGAAGGCGGCACAATCGCCCTGAGGGATGTAAGGTATCTGGTTTCTCGCAGTTACAGTCAGGCGGCTTCTGACTGGCTTTTTTATTTTCTGGGCGCGGATTCGGTAAATGCCCTGGTTGATTCGCTGGGCGGGGGCCGTATTGAGCCCTGGATACCAGGCTCAGGTTTGCAGCTCGCCGTGCTAATGCGTGACGACGACCGGAGTGTGAAACAGGAAGCAGCACGGCTTCGTGCTTTGGATGCTTCTGAACGGCTTGCCCTGAGTATGGCCCTCTCCAGGCGCTATATTCATGATTCTGATTTTGCTGCTGAAGTTCGTTCCCGCTCCGGCCATATCCGCAACCGGCTGCTGGCTGATGAGCGCGCAGTACACGGGCTTTGGAGCCGTGCCGAGCCGCTTGCTCTCACGCAGGTGCTTGCCGATGTGATGGAAGGCCGCTTTATAGATGCGGAGTCAGGTTCGCGTATTCTGGAACCTTTCGGCTGGGCTTTTAACGACCCCGTTGTGCAGCAGCATGCTTCAGAATATGGCGCGCTGTTTGGCAGCAGGCTGAGCTATCAGGCGGGTATGGATTTCGGTACTTCGGTTTACACTGGTGACCGCTTTGCACAGGTGATGCTGTTCGATGATCTGCCCGTAGCGTTTTTCCTGCATATGAGCAGCAACCACATGAACCAGGATTTGCAACGCCGCCTGATTTATGACCCGGAGCTGCGCCGGCTTACACACCTTGCTTCGGAGCAGCAGCTTACTGTAAACCGCGAACCGTGAACCGTGAACCCTTATTTTTTTAAGCCCCCCCCTTCGGGATATATCGTGATCTAACATTTTTAAAAACATAATTTTCAGGAGCTTATTATGATTTCAAAACTGACGCCCAAGACCCAAAAAAGTATTGCAGAATATGTGCAGGAACTCAAGGAAACAAACCGGATCCGCAGCAGCAGTGCGCTGGACCATCCGTTTCCGACCATTACCATTTCGCGTGAATTCGGCTGCGCCGGTTTTCCGCTGGGTCAGGTACTGGTAAAACGGCTCAGCAAAAAGGAACAGCCCTGGGAGCTTTACTCGCGCGAGCTCATTACAACTATTTCGAATGAGACCGATCTCGGCAGCGAGCTGTTTACTGATACCTACAAATCAGGCGGTGCCAAGCTCATGCAGGACCTTCAGGAACTGCTGGGTGTTGCTCCATCAGATTTTACACGCTACAAGATGCTCGCCCAGAATGTGCGCATTATCGGCGATCAGGGCAACGCAGTTATTGTGGGGGCCGGAGCGTCCATTCTGGCACAAAAAGAGACGCACTTCTTTAACGTGCGCATAACCGGTAGTTTTAATTTTCGGGTAAACCGCGTAGCCCGCGAACTCGGCCTGAGCCGCTATGAGGCAGAGAAGCTGGTCTCGGAAAAATCGAAAGAACGTCTGGAGTTTATTCAGAGTTTTTCGAAGCACGATATTGCCGATCCCGGCCTGTACCACATGATCCTTCGCAACGATTTCTTCGAGGTCGATCACATGGCCGATTTGATTCTGGAAGGCATGAAGAAAATTAATTTGATCTGAACCAATTTTTTTACCGGAAAGGGTGAAGTATCTTCATCCTTTCTTTTTTTGGATTTAATACCGCTGATGAAACCCTATCATTTATCTCACTTGGCCTGGCTCATACCGCTGGCGTTAGCAGGCCTGCTTATTCAGCAGGTTTCTGTTTTTTATGGAATCACGAATACCATGGAACAGGGCGAACTGCTGGAAGCAAACATCACGGATTTCCGGATTAAGCAGATTGCCGCGCAAACCAACGGCTATGTGGACCTTCAGTTTCTGGACAGTACCGGGGCTGAACGTAAAGAGCGGCTGAGCCTGCACGCGCAGCATGCTTCGCGGCTTATTGGCGCCAATACCGTTGAAATCCGCTACCTGGCCGGCACTGCCTACGATATCGTAATCGTGAAAACCTTCGAGTACCATCGGAGCACAGTTTTGGTAAATTTGGGCGTAATTTTGCTTTCCCTGCTGGTTATGATACCCGTCAGCATCTGGGCGAGCCGCTATGCACGGCGCCGTGCCGCTGAAACTGAAGCACCCGGCGGGGGTGAGCTTCGGCTTGAATTTGAGAATCAGCCGGCGGGTAAAGCATGATGGAAACTGCCGCCATAAAGTCAGGTTTCGGCCGGCTGTACCTCATCCCGACCCCGCTCAGCAAAACAGGCGGCAATACCTCCCTGCCGGAAGCAACCCTCGAAATTACCCGCAGCATCCGGCACTTCGCGGTCGAGAACATTCGTCAGGCCGCGTCTTTTTTGCAATGGATTCAGCACCCCGTGCCAGAATTTGAGGTTCAGTTTTTTCCGCTCTCCAAACGCACGAGCGAACTGCAGCTTCAGGAGTACGTAACCCTGCTGCTCAACGGCACCGATCTGGGCGTGCTTACCGATGCCGGCTGCCCCGGCGTAGCCGATCCCGGCGCCGACCTCGTGAAACAGGCGCACCGCTTCGGCATTACCGTAGTGCCGCTCACGGGGCCTGCCTCCCCCATCCTCGCGCTCATGGGCCTGGGGCTTGGCGGTCAGAAGTTCGCCTTCGAAGGCTACCTGCCGGCAAAAGCCGAAGCCCGTGCCACCGTGCTCCGTGCCCTCGAAACCCGCTCTGCCCAAACCGGCAGCACCGAGCTTTTCATGGAAACCCCCTTCCGAAACCTGGAAACCCTCAAAGCCGCCGCCGGCCTGCTGCGCATGGATACCTCCCTCGGCGTAGCCGCCAACCTCACAAGCCCCGACGAACTCATCGTGATGTGCGAAGTGAGCGAGTGGCAGCGCCGCAAAATGCCCGACATCCACAAAATTCCCGCCATTTTCGGCCTCAAAGCCGCACAGGATGCCGGCCTCGAAAACCGCCTCAAACGCAAGGCCGTCAAGAAAAAATTCTCCGGCTAAAAACCCGCCGCTGAGCCGGGACTTCAAAGCATCGTTTTGGCAAAACCCGCAGGAACCCCTGAATCCGGCTACCCGGCCATTTCCGGCTTATGTTTTTTTTGGGGGGGGAACTCCGTGAGCATCACTGTCTTTCGTGCCAAAGGAACGCCCCCAAATCAACGGATAATCCCGTGCTTTGGGGTTTCGGTTTCTGCGCTATGTTCAAAGCGGGGACTTAAAGCACGCAGGCTCACTATCTGCCTTTGAAGCGTCCGCAGCTATGTTACCACTATTAGGTTTGGTTTTGAAATCAGGATCAAAAGAAACCCAGCACCCATATAAAAAGCATCACGGCTAACAACGATACAAGATTTCCGATGAGGAAATAATCATCGGAAACCTTACCCTTTTCACTGTTTCTGAACCGGGTTCCGATTTTGAGCGCACCAAACGCAATAATAACCTGCGGGTAACCGAGCAAAATACCGGTTATCAAAAACAAACGTTCGAGTACACCCTTAAAGATAGAGATACCGCGCTTCTCTCCCGGGTTCATGTTCTTACTGATCAGGAAATGATACATAAGGTTGATGATCAGCTCCATGACCAACCATATCAGAAAACCGTAAACCCAGATCATAGCGCCGCCTCCATAAACTCAAGCCCGGCGAAAACGGCTTGCTTCAGCAGATTGTACTCGTTAATCATCAGCGTCTTGCGGCGGCGGTAAATTTGGGTGCGGTCTTTCCCATGCAGCTTCCCGACTTCCGCATCGCTCTCATTTTGAATCATATCAAAGATGAGTTCATAATCGTCAGGGTTCCAGCGTGAAATGATGCCGTCAAGTACAGCAAAATTCCTGTTCAGCTGTGCCGCGTGAGGGGCAGCTTCAGTTGGCAGGCTGATGGTGTACCGGCGGCGGTTCCGGCCTTTATCCGTAAGCAGCTCCCGCGCTCTGGTGAGCCCTTCCCCCATCATCCCCCAGGCTTTGTCCGGGTTAATGGCCGTCTCGATAAATCCCTGATGCAGCACATAATGAAGCCGAAACGGCACCGGCAGCAGCAGCCGGTTTTCTTCCATGTAGAAAATTGTCCGTATCCCGGAATGCAGCGATTGTGTAACGCCCTGAAATTCATCCCCCAGGGTGATGGTGTAGGGCGATGGGGTCTCCGGTTTAAACTGCTCGTTGGTTTTTTCAACCAGTTCCCGCAATGCTGTCTGAAGCTTTGCCGCATCCAGCTCCCGGCTCGCGGACACATCACCCATCAAAATAAAGGCTGTTTCTTTTTTTGAAGTCATAGTGGATAATACAACTGTTGCAAAATAACTGCAAATAATTTATTGTTGCATAAAAACTGCAACAATAGAATATTTGCAGTTATTTTGTAACACCAATGGCCAGCATTCGGCTGTTCTTGAATATCTGTGTTGAAAACAGAGCTGAAGCTGCACTTAACCGTTATTTTCAAGCTTGACTTATTCGTTATTGCGTAAAAATATAGCTTGACAAATACTCACAATATGTCATACTATACCTTGACAATGTGAGTCAAAAAGTCAAATTATCAGTTTACCAAAATGGACAAGCAACAGCTCATTATAAGTCAGCTCGAAAAGCGTGTCTCTGCTTTTTCGGAGGCAGTGGCAATTCCCCACCCCCCTTCAGGATGGGTAAAAGCGGTACGTAATGCACTCGGTATGACCCTCGAACAGCTGGGAAAAAAACTCTCGGTTTCTAAACAGGCAGCACTTGAAATCGAAAAAAGGGAAAAGGAAGGAAGAATTACAATCAACAGCCTCAGAGAAACAGCTCATGCCATGGATATGAAGCTGGTTTATGGTTTCGTACCAAAAGACGGCTCTTTTGAGAAGCTAATTGATAAAAAAGCAACTGCACTTGCCAAGGAAATTGTTCTCAGAACTTCACAATCAATGAAGCTGGAAGATCAGGAAAACAGCGATGAACGAATTGCAAAAGCCATTGAAGAAAAAACCTTAAAGCTTAAGCAGCAACTGCCTAAGGCGCTATGGGATTAGATTTCGGATATATTTCGGGTCAAACGCCAATTGACGAAGAGGAACAGCTTGATCTGCTGATCCCGGGAATTTCAATGCGCTCGGAACTTGATGAGTTTGAACAGCAAAATATTGAGGAAGCCTTACTGTGGGTCATAGGCCGCAAACTGACAGCTGAAAAGATATTAAGCGAGAGTTTCATACGTCAGCTCCATAAACGCATGCTGGGAGAAGTTTGGAAATGGGCAGGAACATACCGGAAAAGCAATAAAAATATTGGTGTCGATAAATGGCAAATACCGGTTGCCTTAAAGCAACTATGCGATGATGCACTGTTTTGGCATAAATCCGGCACTTTTGAGCCTGATGAAATGGCCATCCGTTTTAAACATCGCCTTGTTAGTATTCACTGCTTTCCGAACGGAAACGGCCGCCATTCCCGCCTGATGGCAGATATTATTGCAGATAAACTCTATAATCTCCGTCCGTTTACATGGGGTAGTCAAAATCTCATTCATCTTTCCGAAGTGAGATCCGAGTACCTGAAGGCTCTGCGCCAGGCTGATGCCGGTGAGCTCACCCCATTGATTCGGTTTGCACGCTCCTGACGCTGCTGCGCTACTCCCCCGCCATTAGCACCGCGCCTGATTTGGGCAGGATGAGCAGCTGCAGGCGGTTGTCGCTGCGGATATTCCAGGAAATTGCGTTGGTGCCGAGGGCGTCAATCAGGCCGCGGGCCGCAATTGCTGAGGGGAGCATCAGTTCGATATCGGCCGGCTGACTGCTGTTGTTAAGGATCACAAGAGCGTAATCGTCGCCGAGGGTGCGGGTGTAGGCGAGTACGTTTCGGTGATCGTCAGCCACTACGTAATCGAGCTCGCCGAGCGCGAACACGCGGTTATCCCGGCGCAGGTGAATGAGCTGCCGGTACCAGGCATGCAGCTCCATATCGGCCTGCACACGGTCGCGCGGTTTTTCGAGGCCGAAGGGATGGGCAACTTCATCATCAAATTCGAGGTCGGGCCAGATCAGCGGCTTGCGGTTGTCGGGGTCGTCGGCGCCCCACATGCCCAGCTCATCCCCCATCCAGATGTGCGGCGCGCCCAGCCAGGTAAACTGATGGATGAGCATCAGGCGCACATCGCGCCAGGTGCGCTCATCCGGCCGGTGAAGCATGTAGCCGGCATCTTCCCGAGGGTTGACCCGATACTTGTTCAGGTTCGCCTGATTAAAAATGGACGTGCTGAAGCGCGGCGTATCGTGGCTCGCAGTAAGGTTCATCTGCGCCCGCAGCACTTCGGGGCGAAGGCCGGCCGAGACCGAATCGAGATGATGCACAAATTCCGAGGGAGTTTGCAGCGGCGGTGCGCCTCCGCCCAGCCACTGCCGGGCCGGACGGTACCAGCGGTAGTTCATCGCCGCATCAAAGATATCGCCTTGCAGCCATTCGGTGGGGTCCATGAGTTTTTCAGGCCACTCCGCCCACCACAGCTCGCCAACGAGGTAAGCTTCGGGATTGATGCCACGCACGAACTGACGGTATTCCCGCCAGAAGTCAACGGGGATGAGCTCGGCCACATCGAGACGGAAACCATCAACGCCCCGGCTCACATCGCCGTCGGGAGCCAGCCAGCGCTCGGTAACGGCATAGATGTGCTTCACCAGCTCCGGATGGAAATTACCGGGGATGAGGTCACCGTGCGCGAATGCCTCCACCGAATCGTAGCGCCGGAACTGCGGCAGCTCGGGCACGCCGGCCCAGCCCGGAAAACTGAAGGAGGTTGAATCGCTTTCGAAACTGTCGATTTGGTACCAGTCAGCAAAGGGCGACGCCTCCTGATGCTCAAGGATGTGCTGCCATGCCCAGAACGTGATGCCGGTATGGTTCCAGGAATAATCCATAATTACGCGAATGCCACGTTTTTTGGCTTCTTCCACCACCTGAAGAAAGAGACGGTCGGCGGAAGTCCACACCCAGGTTGACGGATCGGCCGGATCTTCGGCCGCCATCAGCGCCATATCGCCCTCGGGGTCGGGACCAAAATTGACGTCGATGTGGTGATAGCTGCGCGCGTCGTACTTGTGCAGCGATGGCGAATCGTTGAGCGGATTGAAATAGATGGCGGTAATGCCCAGATCGTGCAGGTAGTCGAGCTTATCGAGCACGCCCTGAAGGTCGCCTCCGTAGCGCCGCATCTGTACGGTACGGTAAAAATCTTTACCGCTTTCGAGGGCCCAGTCCTCCATTTCGTACCAGTCCTGCGTCCATCGTGTGGGCTGCCAGCTGTCGGGCTTGTTGTGCGGCCAGGAGCCTTCCACGGTTTGCAGCGTCGGGTTATTCGAGGCATCGCCGTCGCGGAAACGCTCCACAAAAATCTGATACCAGATGGCTTCCTGCGCCCACTCAGGCACCGAATCCGGCGGAGGCGTTTGCTCCTGCCCGGAAGCGCATCCCCCGATAAAAAACAAAAACAGGATGGCAAAAATGGTAAGAAGACGGAATGCAGGGAAAGAAGTCATCACAAATAAAAATAGGTGGACGTTGAGCGGTTACTTTGCATAAGCACTTTTTGACCTTTAAAAATAGGAAAATTGCGGCAAACGGGCGGGTACAAATACACGACCGGAAGCTCACCAGTCCGATTTTTCCAGCTCGAAAAGCGCATGAACCTCCATCTCAAAAACCGCTGCAATTTTGAGCGCCAGCACCACGGAGGGCACGTATTTGTTGGTTTCGATGGCGTAGATGGTTTGGCGGCTCACGCTGATTTTTTCGGCCAGCTCGGTTTGCGTTATGTTGCGGGCGGTGCGCTCCTGCTTCACGCGGTTATTCATGGCTGCCCTCCCGACTCAGGCGGAACATCACCCACTCGAAGCGCATGATAAAAATGAGGAGCACGGTGAACATGTTGACAATCATTACCGTGAAGAACGGACTGCTGAACACAAACCAGATGGCGAAGAGCAGCACGATATAGTTTGCGTAAACCGCCCAGACCAGGCTCTCAAGCCGGATCCGGGTGATGTACTCATCTTCTGTCTCCCTGCGGGAAAACGCCAGCATGAGTCCGCCAATGATAATGCCCGTTGCGGTGAGTTCGGTCGCAATATTGGTTTGGGTGAAGGTAAACCAGCGATCAGGGCCGAGAGGCTCAGAAGTGACAACCGCAAAAAGCGTGAGATCCAGCCATTCGGGCTCAATCTGAAAAAACAGCAGGATGATGCCGAGAATGGAAAAGTTGGAAAACAAAACCCAGCCGGGTTTTCTGAAAGATGCAGGCAGGAGCGCGTTCATAGGATTACAGATGTGAAATGAAGGTTGGATTGGAATGACAAGCAAACTTGTCGTTCGTAAAGTATTCTTTACCTTCGTGAATGTCAAGTAAACTTTGCATTACGAGACTCAATTCAGGTTTACTTAGGTAGCCATACCTTCTTCTCTGCCCCCATAAAAAGCAATATGGCGAAAGACTATGCGGAGGGCGAAATATCACCCTTTCGGGCGATTGAAGCATAGAGAGCCACAGGGTAGTTTAATTTAAGCAATTGGTAAACCAAATTTACCAGTTCTAAAATCCACCTATTACCAAATTACACTACCTTGAAAAATTTAATCATCTTACTTCAGGCCTTATTAATGGCCTTCATGCTCCTGAGTCCGGCGGCAGTATCCGCGCAGGACGACACCCTCCTTTATGAGTGGGAACCACAAACACTGATGATCAAAATCAGCGAACAGGCGTTTTCGGAATTCAGCCCGATGCGCACCGGCGACACCTTTCTCACCGGTATTGAAGCGATAGACAACAGCCTTTCGGAATTCCGGCCTGTATCTGCAGAGCAGGTTTTCCGCACTGACCCACGCTTTGCGGAACGGCACGCCGCCTTCGGCCTCAACCGCTGGTATTTCATCCGCTTCGATCAGCCGATGGATGAAAAAGCTTTTGCGCAAGAGCTCGGCATCTTAGCTGAAGTTGAAGCAGCAGAACTGAATAAATTCGTAAGAGAACACCCTATGCTTCAGGCTCAGGCCTCAGGTACTGCTGATGCCCTGCGCACACACCCTATGGGCAGCAACGACCCCCTGCTTGAGCAGCAATGGTACCTCAACAATACCGGACAAACAGGCGGTACCCCGGGGGCAGACATCAACGTATTCCCGGCATGGGAAATGACAACCGGCAGCCCGGAAGTTATTGTGCTTATGATTGATTCCGGCATCGATGCAACACATCCGGATTTGGAAAACCGCCTCTGGATAAACCCGACGCCAGGCCCGGAAAACGGATATGAGGATGACTTCCACGGCTGGAATTTCCTAGATTTGAACAATAATATTCAGGACACCTTCGGTTATGGAAGTTACGGTGCAGCGCTTATCGCAGCGCAGACCAACAATGAGGTCTTTATGGCAGGTATTGCTGGTGGTTACGATGATAACGACGGCGTAAGAATTATGACGGCAAAAATCACTAATAATCAAGGCTTTTACTTTCCCCAAATTGCTGCGCAGGGGTTTGTTTACGGGGCAGATAACGGAGCCGTGATCGCATATGATTCCTGGATGCCATTTGGAGGACAGGCTCTTATTGATGCCATTATCTACTTTCAGCAGAATGCGGGTATGGATCAGGCCGGCCGGTCTACCGGCCCGATTATGGGTGGGGTAGTCATATTCCAGGCTGAATTCACAACAATACCGGGTTGGTCTTCAAGTCTTTCAAATCCGTTTTTCGTTACCGGAACCGATCACAACGATCAGCTCAGTCTTTTTGGGGCGGGTTTCGGTGAATGGGTAAGCCTTTCCGTTCCCGCTGTTAACGTAATTAGCTTATGGAGAAACGGACAACCTATTTCTCATTCCAACAATCAACCAGCTATGTATATTGCCACCGGAGCAGCGGCATTACTGGCATCGCATGTGCCTGGTTTGACAGCAGATCAGGTTTATGCGCTGCTGCGTGTCGGCTCTGATAGCATTGATGATTTAAACCCAGGCTATGAAGGCTTGCTCGGCGGACGACTCAACATTTACCGTACTCTGAATTTTGGAACAAATGAAGCCCCACCCGCAGTAATAAGCGATCTTACACACTTAGGGCAGCCGACTGAAAATTCAGTAATGATAAGCTGGACAGCCCCATTCGGATTTAACAATGAAGGTCAGGCCGAAAACTACCTGATCCGCGTTTCCACAAGCCCCATCAACGAGTTAAATTTTGATGATCCGGAAAACATGCAGTTTGTGAAATCAGCCAGATTTCCCGAATCGATTGAAGAATTCCGCCTTACTGGTTTATCCCCTCAAACCGGATATTATGCAGCCATTAAATCCCGAAACGCATTAGGAACTATCAGTGAAATTTCGAATGTCATCGTTTTTATAACAGATGGTTCGCCGGCCATCAACATTACAACTTCAGATGACCTGAACATAACACTGCGGGCAGGCGAAACGGCAACCAGAACCATCACCTTAAATAACCCCGGAGAAGGCGTCCTGCACTACTCTTTTCCGGCGCATATTGCTGATGGTTCAAAAAGCCCAGAAGAAAGAACAGCTTTGTTTAACAGAGTGAATAATGAGCTAAGCCCCGGAGTCATTTCCCAAATGCAGGCAGGCCGATTCTCTGGTCTGGCAGGCAATAAAATTTCCGGTCAAAACCATTTAAACTGGTCTGAAGTAGTAACACCATTTGTAGAGTATGCTTTTACCGATTTAACACTGGATCCCTTCGAATTTTTTGCTTTAGACAAGAATCTCTACAACGGTGACCTCACTGCCGTTGGCGCAAATATTACCTTAACTGAAAACCAAAGCAATGGCTGGACCGAAGCTGTAGATTTTACCGTTCTTTTTTGGGACGGGGAACGCTACCCTCTTTTAGTAGGCGGTCCGTATGGCATACAGGCATTGGAGAATTATTTCTGGACAACCGGCTACGACCCTGAGCCAGGAACTGTTATCGCTGAAACGGTATCCTTTAACAATCCTGTGCCCATAGATGATTTAGAAATCAGGCTTAAAAATAACTACTCTTTCGCCGAAGGTTCGGCGACATGGAGTGGCAGTCTGTTTTTCTATGGTATTTATGAAAAGCCCCAATACATTACCGTAATCACCCCAGCAGCCGGCAGCCTGCTACCCGGAGAATCGGTGGAAGTTACTCTCACCTACACCACACCCCAAACCGGGTACTTCGAAACAGAGCTGATTGTTCGCAGCAACGATTTGAGCGCACCAATAAGCCTGCTGAGCACTTCTCTGCTTGTTACGGAAAACCTGGACTACGCCGGCCTGATCACGCCGGCCACCCACACCATGGAGCGCGGCAGCGTGGTTGAGATCACCGGAGCAGCAGCCCTTGAAGAGGTAACCGGCAGCGGTACCGCCCCTGACGGGCTGAGCTTTGAAGTTGGGTTCTCCAGGGAAAACACGCATCCCCGCACCTGGCCAGAAAGCGCCTGGGTAAGCGGCGCATTTGTAGGAAGCATAAACAGTACTGATGTTTTCAGCGCATCCACAGGCGACATGCTTGATGAGGGCACCTGGTATTCTGCCACCCGCTTCACCTACGAAGGCTTCTATGCTTACGGCGGCTACAGCGAATCCGGGGGCGGGTTTTGGGATGGGGAAACACATGTTTCCGGTGAGCTTAAAATCAAAGTACTGGTAAGTACCGAGCCGGTCGCTGATCTCCCTGCACAGTTCAGCCTCAGGCAGAATTATCCGAACCCGTTCAACCCGGCAACGGTCATCAGCTGGGAGCTGCCTGCCGCTTCTGAAGTACTGCTGGAAGTGTACAACATCTCCGGTCAGCATGTGGCAACGCTGGTAAACGGCACCCAAAATGCCGGCGCGCATCAGGTGCGTTTCGACGGCAGCGGGCTGTCATCCGGGATTTATCTGTACCGTCTGCAGGCCTCTGCAACCGGAAGCGGCTCAAATACCGTACTCGTTCGCAAAATGAGCCTTGTAAAATAGGAGAAACAAAAAGCTGTTGACGCCACAATAACTAAAGCAAAAGAAAAGCCGGTTTTACATTTGTTAATTCCGGCTTTTCTTTTATTATTACCCATGCCTATTTAAACCAACCACCTAAGTGAAAACCCTTAAAAGTGAAGTTATAGTAAGAGTCTGTATTGTTGAAGATGACGACCATATTCGTGAACTCTATATCGGTTTACTCGAGAAATCAGCAGGGTTCCGGTGTGTGGGCGGCTATTCCAATGCGGAAGATGCGCTCTCCGATATTCCGCTCAAAAAACCGGATTTGGTTCTGATGGATATCAATCTGCCGGGTGCCTCGGGTATCAGCTGCACACAAAAGCTGAAAGCTCAAAATGAAGCCCTGCTGATAGTAATGCTCACCGTTTATGAAGACACCGCACATATTTTCGATTCTCTTGCAGCTGGTGCTGTCGGCTATCTGCTGAAATCCGCAAAACAAGAAGAAGTTCTCGAAGCGCTGCATCTCGCCTTAAACGGCGGGGCACCTATGTCGGCTCAGATAGCGCGGAAAGTAGTTCAGTCATTTAGAAAGAGCAAAACGTTAAATGAATTAGAAGAACTCACGAGCCGTGAGCACGAAGTACTCACCTCACTGGCCTCAGGCCTTCAGAACAAAGAAATAGCGCAGCAGATGTTTGTTAGCATAGATACCATCAAAACCCACATCCGCAACATTTACAGAAAGCTGGAAGTGCGTACCCGTACCGAAGCCGTCGTAAAATTCATAGACAACAGCTGAACGCTGTTTTTGTAAGTACCAATCAGTACCAATATTTATCACCCCTTTATGCATCGCTCTGTACTCAAAGCCGCTGCTTTGATTTTGTTTCCTGCTCTCGTATTTCTTTCACCGAGGGGTGTTTTTGCACAAGAAGTGCAGGGCACGGGAAGCCCCTATATCGTCAATCAGATGCCCTCCGCGGCAATGAGTTTCAGCTTATACTCTTTTTACAGTACGCAGCAGGAGCAGGCATACCTGAAATTCGAGTATTTCGTACTTCAGCAACATACACAGCTTACGGAGCTGGTTTTTTGGGGAGCCGCGGGTTATAACATCCCCCTTACTGAACTATCCGATAACTTCTACTTTATTATTTACCCCGAAAAGGACTGTAAACCTTCCGGCCATCCGGCGCAGCAGGAAGACAATGCTCTTTTCAGTGTTCAGATCCCAACCGCGTCTGATCGATTCAATAATTCTACAAACCCTGAATCAAGATTCAACCGGATTATCATTGACTTAAAGGAATATGACATCGTGCTGCCTTCCGGGGTTTACTGGTTCACTCTTTATTTCGATAACCGTTTTTTCGATTACGGTTTTAACTGGCAGCTTAGCGACAAACGGAACAGGCCGGCATGGCACTTCAATCTCACAAATGATTTTTTCAACGCCACCGGAGTTAGGCCTGGCGAATTTTATGATATTCTGCAAAGCAATTACGCCTTTGTGTTAAGAGGAGATGCCCTTGATTAACCTTCTCCTGCTCCGCCTGCTTTTATCAGCCCTGCTGCTGCCTCAATTTATGCCCCCTGCAGCTCAGGATGTAACCATCCACATTGATGCGCCGGCCGGTGTTGTGGAAGTGATCACGACAGACGGCGATCTTACGAATGACAATATAAAATCTATTCAGCAGGATGAAAACGGATTCCTTTGGCTGGCCACGGATAACGGAGTTAACCGATATGACGGCTACACCTATAAACCATATGTGCTCGACTCAGGCAGCAACCGGGTGTTCAGCGAACCTGCCAAAGTCCTGTTTAAAGACAGTGCAAACATCATCTGGAGCACTACCGAAAGCGGCAACCTGTACTTTTATGATGAATGGGAAGATCGTTTTGTTTTTACAGACCTTGGGCCTGAAATCCGGCTGCGATTTGAAAAAGCACCTTTACTCGCTATCATCGGCAATCAGGCAAACGGTTGGGTTTTGGGGAATTCTGACGGCTTGCTGCGGCTGAGTCCGGATTATGAACTCACGGAAATTGCCGTTTCAGGCACCGGTCACATCACCTCAATCCATAGCGACCATGCGAACCAAAGACTTTACCTGAGCGGTTTTCGCAGCGGCATCTTCCGTTATGAGATTGAAAGCGGGGAGCTGAGTGCGATGCCGGAATTGAATGAAGCACTGAATCTGTATGCCACAAATTTTATCGGCAAAACCCATGACGGGCAGTTTTATGTAATTGAGCATCATATTATCTATCATTTTTCTGATGAAGGACTTTTGCTTCAAGAGTACGAAACCTATCCTTTTCAGATTTATCGCGCCCAGGTGGATCCCAACGGCGACCTGTGGTTCATGCAGGGGTTTGATATTCAGAAATATGATCGTAGTACTCAAATTGCAACAAATCTCTTCCGCGTACGCGGCGCCATTTCACTTTTCACCGATCAGAAGAACACCCTCTGGATAGGAACAAGTACAGGCATGATCACGGGTAAAGGCTTAATGAAGTACCGCTTCATTTCCGGGAAAATGGGATTCAAAAAGGAACCCTTCCTCGAAACAGCAATGCCGGGTTTCAGGGGAAAAGTAATGGAAGAGTACCCAGTATTTCTCACCGGCGCTCATCACACAACAACTGTTTCAATTGACCCTGATGATGATGAACTTTTTTGGATACTCACCAGCGAACTTGGGTTGTTCACCTACCATATTACCACTCTTGAACTAACCCGGTTTCCGGTCGAATATCCGCCGGTGAGTGCCGATACGAAATCGATTAACCATGCTTTCTACCGCGATGAAAGCGGCACGTTTTATATCATCACCAATAACGGACTTGTAATTTTCAGAGAAACGGAAGGCATCCTTCAGCTGATACCGAGGGAAGAAATTTTCGGTATGCAGCAGGGCGTCCATGTAAATATGATTTTGAAAGCAGGTGATACAATATGGCTTGCGAGCGCAGAAACAGCAGTAGTTTCCTACAATCTTGTTACCGGCCAAAGCAAAACGTATTTGTTTGATACCGTCGGCCGGTTCAGTTTTGAACTCAACCACGCGGTTGCGCTCACCTGCATGGACGCAAATCCCTGTCTTGAAATTTGGGCCATTTCCTCCCGCTCCGGTCTCTATAAAATTGATACGCTTAGCGAAACAATTGAATTTGTTTCAAACCCAACTATAAATCAGTCAGCTATGTTTGGAGGTCTTTCTTCAGATGCAGATCAAAACCTCTGGATTGGCACGAATCTCGGCATCATCAGATACCACCCTCAAACCGATTCAGCTGTCCGCTACACGGAAAGAGATGGCATACCCGGCCAAAACTTCTTTCGGAATGACGTGCTCAGATACCCGGATGGCACCCTGCTTTTTTGCGGAAACGTAGGCTGTAATAAATTTCATCCTGAAATTCTCCAGCCAGCTGAAGCTTCCATCCCCGTAGCTTTTACAGACGTAATTATCAAAGATCAGTCCGTTATGCCCTACAGCTCCGGCTGGTTTGTGAAAGACGGGGAAAACCGGCCCGGGCTTCAGGTTCACTGGCGGGATCAGGTGCTTCGCTTCAAATTCGCTGCACTGCATTTCAGCGAATCCAGTCAAAACCGATACAAATACCGGCTCACGCCCTACATCAATGAGTGGATCGAAATCGGAAATTCAACCGAACTTACTTTCACGAATCTTAATCCCGGCCGCTACCTGCTCGAAGTGAAAGGCGGCGACCGCTACGGCAACTGGAGCACGGAAGCAGCAAGCATGCCGCTCAGTATCATCCCGCCCTTTTGGATGAGGACCTCCTTCCGCATTTCAATAGGCCTGTTTTTCACCATCTTTGTAATCGGCATCAGCTGGAATGCGGCGCACCGCCGCTATAAGAATCAGCTGCAGCAGCTGGAATACAAGCTGGCCGTTGACCGGGAGCGGCTGCGCATCTCCAGGGATATGCATGATAACATCGGCTCGCGGCTTACGCAGGTTAAGATGATGAGCGAGCATCTTGCAACCGAATCAGAAACCGAAACCGGTAAAGAGATCCGGTTGCAGGAGCTCTCCGATGAGACCGCCGAAATTATGCTAACCATGAGTGAAATCGTTTGGTCGCTGAATCCCAAAAATGATTTCCTTGAAAACCTCGCAGGGTTTATTGTTAACTATGCAGATTCCTTCTGCCGAAAATGCGGTATCAGCTGCCGCATACAGGTTCCGCCTGAGCTCCCTGATCTTATGGTGCCCTCTGCTACCCGGCATCATCTGCTGAATGTACTCAAAGAAGCCCTCAATAATGCCATCCGTCACTCCGGCTGCACGCAGATTTCGCTAAGCCTCTCCTACACTCCCCCTTCGGTTCTGGAAGTCCTGGTTCGGGATAACGGCAGCGGTTTTTGCCCGGACAGCACGCCCAACAAATTCGGAAACGGGCTAACAAGCATGCGCGAGCGCATGAAGGAGTGCGGCGGCAGACTTGAGCTTGAGTCTGCTGAAGGAACCGGAACAGAAATCCGGCTCAAATGCCCGATAAATGCATAATTTATGGTTCTGAAACCGGCCCGGCAGCTTCCTTTGCGCGCTTCTTCTCCCGCCACGAAAGCCAAAGGTAAATTCCCAGATTGGTGCCTTTCTTGAGGGCACTGTACACCAGCAGCATGCCAGCCATTGAGGCTGTTGCCACTTCAAAGGTTTTGGAGAGCTCGATGCCAACCATCAGAAACACGAGGTCACGGCTGGGAAGCAGGGGGATGCGGTTGAGCACGATCATCACCGTTACAAAAAGCAGCCAGGTCTGAAACGCAACTTCCGGGATCACCACGGCCCAGAGCATTATCATCATACCGTTATGCAGAATGAAACGGCTGAAATAAATGGAGAAAACCTTCGCGGCTTTTTTTGCCGGCAGCGCGAACAGATAGCGCCGGAAGCTGAAAAACAAACCCGTGAGCAGCACTGCTGCGAGACCGCCGGCCACCCACTGCCACAGGGAAACCTCCCCGAAATAGCTGCTCAGGTCCACAATCCCAAAAACGCTGATGCCCCCCAGCAGCAGCAGGGCCGCTGAATTGTTGCTGAGGGCGGAAAGAATATTATTATCCCGCACATTTTTGATGGCCTCCCTATGGCCGAGGCCGAGGTAGTTTTTAGCCCATAAACTCAGAAAAACTTCCCCGCTGTAGCCGGCAACTTCGTCATTAAAAACTTTTTTCTTGAGCAGCCGGCCAAAAAGGTGACGCCGCGGCACATCCCACACCTGCCGGTAAATGAAAACCTCCGCAAGCGGCAGGCTAAAAAAAGTGAGCACAAAAAGGATGTAGAACAGCGGGTGCACCGGCAGGTTTTTCAGTATCTCAGTGATACCAATCGAATACAGCTGCCAGCCAACAAGTCCTAAAATCAGGAAGAGTACCAGCCGGCTAAAAACCGGTTTTGCCCGGTTCAGCGCCGGATTTTCGGCAATTTGCCGAAAAAAAGTTCCTGCCTTTGCAAGAGCCCCCGATGCCCGCTTTTCAAACGACATCATGCGCTCTTAATATGTACGACTGCTGTGCGGATGCACCCGTGAGCTGATTCAGCACAATTTCGAGCTCGGCCCGGTTAGCCGGGCTCAGCTTTTCCATGGCCTGAATGCAGGCAAATCGGACTTCACCCTGAACAATCCGGCTGAGTTTTTTGGTGAAGGTAAGCGAGATATCCGTTTCACCGTTAATCATCAGGTGATCGTCTTCATCCGCAAAGCGGACGTTACCCGCTGAAATTTCGAGATGATTGGCAAGAAATATGGCCGAAAACTGCTTCATATTTCTGAATCGCCACGAAATATTGCGCTCCAGCTCCTCCGGGTAAGCTTCGAACCAGCTTGCAAGTGTTTGCCGGTTGACCGGGTGCGGCACGTGCGGTGCGCGGTAATACTGCTTAAGGAATGCAGCCTTCCGTGCAGACTTAATCTGAAGCAGCAAATGCATCGACCGGGTGATGCCAAACAGTTTACGCGCAGCTTTACTTACAAAATTGTTGAACTTAATCCGCAAGCGGCTGTAACGCACTTGCTTTTCCCAGCTCCCCCTTAAAACTACTGCTGAATCCACAAAAAAATCCTGCGGTTTTACAGCCCTCACGATCAGAAAATCATCATTAAAATAAACAAACTGCGGTGCCAGCCCCGGTATTCGCCAAAGCATGCTTTCGATGGTTCGGGTATTGAAGGTTGGCAGATACTGTTCAAATCCGACAAAAATATCTTTATGATCAACCAGCTGCACCCCATGTAGCTGAAGCCATTCATCAGTTGCAAAAGCAGGCCGCTGATTATCTGTAACCAAAAAGATGGTACGCATCCAGGGGGCAAATTTGCGGATTGATTTAATGCAGTAAAACAGTTCTCCGTTTTCTACAAAGCGCGTTTTATCCCCTCCGGTCAGTAATCGGTTGGGGGCGTGTATTTCTGATTGCGCATAGCTGTTGCGCTTTTCAAGGTGCGCCGGGTCGTTTCCGTCAACCCACATTATCACCGCATCAATACTCTCAGGGTCTTCAGCTTCCGGGTTCAGGGTTTCGGGCTTTGTTTCAATCTCAGACTGCTGCATTCAGCAATATCCTCAAATTACGCTTCTGTTTTCAGATTTTGTGATGTACCTGCTTCAGCGGGCATATAAATTGCTGCTTCAAAATAACCCCTGCATCTCACATTTTCACTTTAAATTTGGGATGCATTACCAACCATGAGTAAAAAAGATCCGATACTGAAGGGGCTGAAATTGTTGAATTTAAACCAGCCTTCGTTCAATTTTTGCATGAATGCCGCACAGAATTTCATAAGGGATGGTACCGGTCATAGCGGCCCATTCATCGGCCTGCATTGCGCCATCGCCCATTATGGTAACTTCCGTACCTGTTTCGATGTAATCCCGACAAAAGAGCATGGTGTAATCCATGGTGATGTTACCTGTTTGCGGGAGGGTTTTGTTACCGGCCCGCATCACAATACGATTACTGAGTGCACGGGGAAGCCCGTCGGCATACCCGACCGGCAAAACGATAAGCCAGCCGTCTTCAGGGGCTGCCCAGCTTGCTTCATAACTCACCGTACCCCCGGTATGTATGGCTTTTGTTGCACAGACACGGGTTTTCCACTGCATAACCGGCTTCAGCCCCGGCAGGGCATATGTTTCGGAGGGTGAAAACCCGTACATGCTGATGCCAAAACGGACCATATTATAACGCGCCTGCTTGTAGAACAGTAATCCGCCTGAATTCGACGCATGAATAAGCTTACCGCGTGCATGTTCATCCATATTTCGGATCAGTTCGTTCAAATCATCTATCTGCTGCAGCGTTTTAGCATGGCTTGGTGAATCTGCACAGGCAAAGTGCGTCATAATACCTGAGGGATTCAGCTGCCTGCTCTCAACCTCCTGCCTTATTTCGGGCCAGTCTTCGGGGTAAAACCCAAGCCGGCCCATACCGGTATCAAATTCCAGATGAAATGACATGGAAGGACTGATCATTCGTAATTCTTCAAAAGAACCAACCGTTGCTACCAGGTTAAACGAGCGGTAATCAGCAAGGGTATCGCGGCGAACCGGCGCAAAAACGAGAATGGGCGTAATAATGCCGTCTTTACGGAGGTTTACGGCTTCTTCAACTGTTGCTACACCGAGGGCAGTTATTTTCCCCGCCAGTGCTCTCGCTACGCCTGAGGCCCCATGGCCGTAGGCATTGGCTTTTACAACTGCCATCGTTTTGATTCCCTGCCCTGCCATTTCGGAAAGCAGCCGGACATTATCCCGGAGAACAGATCCATTTACCTCCAGATAGGAAGTTGCTGCGTCTTTCGCGGTTATCTGCCTGGTTGAGTTAAGCATGTTTTCGGTAGATTTCTCTGAATAAGGGGCTGCCGTTGCAGCTTGTTAATACCATTTTTAGGCAACTATTTTAACTTCAACATCTGATTCAGGTGGAGCACACCTTTTGTGCCGGCAATGCATTTACCTTCACAAAATCCAAAATAGCTTATTTTGAGCTTTGGCAGATATAAAAAAATCTAAATCTAAAAAAGACGACTTTCTTTTTCGGGAATCCAAAGATGTATTGCACCTTCGTTTTGCTGCATCCAGAACCTGAGTTCTTTGGCATCGCACATGCCGATAAACCTGCCGGCTTTATATACCGGTACCCATTCAGCATTGAAACTCACCGTTGCTGCCCAGCTTTCCGGCTCATCAAGGGCAATGTAGTCACCGGTTTGAGCAGGCCTTATATTTTGGGGACCAACGGTAAAATCTGTGCTGCGCAGTAGCTCACCTTCCACCACTTGTCGCCCGCTCTCTACGTCCATGACGGGAAAGATACAGCGGCTAAGCAGCGTTTTTTGTGATGGGATCATTTGCTTAACCAGCTCTTCGGTTGTACACGTACCTGCAACAGGAATATGCTGAATGAGATCCCGCGCTGCCGGCATATAATTGAGTTCGTAGCGGCCGCTGTTCCAGGTGTACATCATGTAAAGAGCCAGAATCCCGCTAAAAATTACGTAATCTGATTTGAGCCAGGTGTAATCTATGAGTGCCATGAGCAAAAGAATCCCGGTAATCACACTGCCTGAGCGTTTGGTAAGCCATGAGGCACGCAGATAGTTGCCAGTAACTCCCCACAGAAAAGACCTCAGCAGGCGGCCGCCATCAAGCGGGAAAATCGGAAGCAGGTTAAATAGCGCTATGAGCAGGTTTATTAAAGCCAAAAACCTGAAAAAGTACCAGGCCATGTAGGTCGGGTCGAGCACAACAGCATACATCACCCATGAAATAACGGCAAGCGCAAGAGACGCCAGCGGGCCGGCTAAGGCAATCCAGAACTCCTGCCGTGCAGCATGAGGCCGGTGCTGAAGCTCGGCCATGCCACCGAACAGATAAAGATGAATCCGCTCGATGGGGATGTTCAGCCAGCGCGCTACCGTACTGTGCCCGAGCTCATGTATCAAAATTGAAATAGTGATGAACACCGCGGTAAGCCCGCCAAGTACCCAGTACTGAAGAGCTCCGGGCAGATACAACATTTCCGGGTAATATCGCGTGCTCAGCCCCCAAGCCAGCACAATGAGTACCAGCGGCAGCAACGGATCAACACTGAGCCGCCACCGGTTGATGATCACATGCCGGTATTTGAAACCGGAAAGAATGGGGGTTATTTTCATTTTTTGACGTTAGCTTGCCTCGGGCCTAAAACCACTTTTTCTTTTTAAGTGCCTTAAGTACTACGTGCGCGGCATTGTGCCCGGCGGCAGCAAAAACGCCCCCGCCCGGATGGCAGGAAGCGCTCGAAAGGTACAGGTTCTGAACGGGTGTTTCGTACCGGCTGAGCTCCGGGGTAGGGCGAAACATGAACATTTGGTCGAAGGTCATTTCCACATGCATCACGTTACCTTTCAGCAGGCCGTGCTTGCGCTCAATATCGAGCGGGGTTTGGATGTACCAATCGATGAGCTTGCCCTTCATGTTGGGGGCGTAATCGACCACGACATCATAAATTTTCTGCGCTTCTTCAACCCTGATGCGATCCCACTCCAGGTCGTTTTGCAGCTCGTAGGGGTGCCACTGCGCCCACAGGAAAAGCGTGTGCGCGCCTTCCGGCGCCAGGGTGTTGTCGATGTTGGAAAAGGTCATGGCAACCACGGCCGGTTTTTCGGGGGGCAAACCTTTGTAATAGTTGCCGATGGCGCGTTTCATGTAGGCCATGTCCGGGCAGAGCATCTGCAGCCCGTTGTGGATGTAAGGATCGTCGGGGCAGCTTGTGTACTTTGGCAGCTCTTTAACCGCACAGCGGATGACCATCCCGAAGCCGTTGCCCACGTTGATGTTTTCCACATTCCGGATGGTATCCGGGGGCAGATGCTCCGGACCGACCATTTTGAGCATGGTGGTCTGCACATGGGCATTGGAAATCACTACGCGGCTTTGAAATTCCTCGCCTCCCTTAATGCGCACCCCGTGTGCCCGCTTGCCTGAAATCAGGATTTTCTCGACAGGTGAATCAGAGCGGATTTCGCCCCCGTGTGCTTTCAGCATCTGCGCCATGGCCTGTGTGAGCATACCGCTGCCGCCGCGCGGCCGCTTCCCGCCGCTTTCGTGCAGCATCGCCTGCCAGCCCACAAACGGGCCCGTGGCACTTTGATCCGGCGGCGGACCCGATTGGGCGGCCATCCAGATGAGGGCGGTTTTTACGCTTTCATTTTCGAAATAGCGGTTTACGACCTGCTCGTAGCTGGCAAAAATCTGCTGAAGGCCGGTTACCTGCTCACCCTTGGCAAACATGCTGCCATCGCGGATTTGCCCGCGGGCCATCTCGCTGAAAATATTTTTGGTAGTGGGCGGCACCAGAAAAGTTTTGAGTACGCCACGATTGATGCGCTTCCAGAAATCAATAAACTCACGGTAAGCGGCGGCGTCTTTCTCAGATACCTGCGCGATGGATGCCATCGTCTTCTCCACGCTGCGGTGGAAGTGAATCACCTTCTGCTCACCGGGTACCGGAAACGACATGAAAGGATCCATCTCAATGTATTCAAGACCGTATTTTTCCAGTTCGAGATCCTGAATTACGGGCGTCTGATGGATCATAAAATGCGCTGATGAGCCCACATCCATCCGAAACCCTTCCGGGTAGGTCTCGCTTTTAAACATGGTTTCCGTGCAAACGGCCCCGCCAATGGTATCGCGCCGTTCAAGCACGAGAACCGAGAAACCGGCTTTCGCCAGATAACACGCGGTAGTTAAACCGTTGTGGCCGGAGCCGATAACAATTGCATCGTAGGTCTTGCTCATAAAAAGTACGGGATGTGCTGAAATGTGAGTGTAATCAGAATGCTGTGCCGGAGCAGATTTGTTGGGCAAAATAAGCCTGAGCCTTTACTTCCGGTGCTGATGAAAGCAGCTGAACCATCCGGCAAAAGTGAATGAACAGCCTGAAGAAGGGCTTCATTCATACAGCCCGGAAAGATAACAAACCTGTTCCCCAATAAAGCATCTTTTCTGAAAGCGTCGGCTGCCGGGGCGAATTAAGGCAGGCTATATTTGTGATGCTTCTGCGCAACAAAGCAGGCTTATCACGTATGACAGTTTGGCGATTTTATCCCTAAATTGTCAGTAAATTTTATCCTTTCATTTTAACGCATCCCTCCAACCTATGATTGATTTTATAAAACAGGTATTTGCATCGGCCATTGGCTTCATAATGGTATTTGTACTGTTTTTCTTTTTCCTGTTTATCCTGTT
>NZ_JAIUMX010000031.1:0-33783 GCF_022565315.1 Cyclonatronum sp.
ACCGGTCGGGGTAAATCGTATCCGTAACCTGAGATTCACCTTCTGCCTGTGTCATTAGTGTTGCCCATTGCGCCTGCAGATCGGTTGGGAAACCAGGATAGATTTCTGTGATAACCGAAACCGGCTGAATAACCTCAGGTGCGATGATTTGCATGGAGTTCCCGCTGAGCTGCAATTCCGCACCGGTTTTTTGGAACCAGCCCGGAAACATCCCAAGGTCGCCTGCAGCAATATTGGTAAGGGTGAGGCGGGATTCCGGGTGCATGGCACCGAGAATCATGAAAGTACCGGTTTCGATACGGTCAGGCGCATTATGGAAGGTGATCCCTTTCAGATGCGGTACACCCTGTACGTGCAGTGTTGATGTGCCTATGCCTTCAATCTGAGCGCCCATTTGTTTCAGAAAGCTACAAAGCTGTACTACATCGGGTTCCTTTGCAGCATTCCGGATTTCTGCCCTGGCGCGGCCCTTAACGGTAGCAAGCAACAGGTTTACGGTTGCACCCACACTCGAGGGGCTGAGCTTAAAGCTGCCTCCGGGAAGACCCCCTGAGCCTTGCGGCACCTTTGCAACTACGTAACCCTCCTCCAGACTAATGTGAGCCCCGAAAGCCTTCATCCCCTCAATATGAAGGTCAACCGGCCTTGGGCCCCATGCGCAGCCGCCGGGCAGTGATACCCGTGCAAAACCCGACCTGCCAAGCAAGGCACCAAGCATATAGAAAGAAGCCCTCATTTTCCGCACAAGGTCGTAGGGCGACTCCGGATAATAGATGGTGTCGGGATCAATCGACAGGGTCTCGGATTCCGGGTCAAATTCCACCCGCGCACCGGTAACACGCATCACGTTATTAAAAGTGAGAATATCGTGTAAGGCAGGTATGTTATGAAGCGTCGTTTTTCCGTCGGCAAGCAGGGCAGCCGCCATCAGGGGGAGTGCGGCATTTTTGGATCCGCTGATTTTAATCTCACCCTGAAGCGGTTTGCCGCCTTCAATTACAAATTTATCCAAGAGGCTCAATCTCCAATAATACACCGTTCTTCTCGACAGACTGCCCGGCTGCGGCGCTGATACTTTTGATGCGGCCTGCAGAAGGTGATTTCAGTTCGTTTTCCATTTTCATTGCTTCCAGAATAACAACAGGCTGCCCTTCTGCTACTTCCGCGCCTTCTTCAACCAGAATGGCTACAATCTTGCCGGGCATAGGTGCCTTCAAAATACCTTCTCCGGCAGAACTCTCGACCTTGAACCCCATACGGTCGAGCAGCATCATTTGCTCGTCTTTAACGGAGGCGGTATGCCATTTGCCGTCAATGGTGTATTCAAGCTGATTGTCGTTTTTTGTAATGTTACTGATGATGTGTGTAGTGTAGCCTAAGCGGAGGATGTAGCGGGTTGCATCCAGGCGTTCAAAGCTGAAAGGGGCAACTTCTCCGTCAATCAGTGCTTTGTTTCCGGAATCCAGAATTTCAACCGTCCGGTTTTTTTTATTGATGGTTGTTTCGAATGTCATAATGGTTGGGAATTAGAATTTTTGGGATACTGCTTTACCGCTGCGCCAAACCGCTGCTTGAAGCCCGAAAACAAAACAAATCGAGCCGGTCAGAGTCGTAGGCGGTTACTTGTTTTTGATTTGCCGGGTCAAAAACCTGAATCATTCCTGCATTAATTAGCTGGATCAGATCGTCCCGTAGTTCACCACGCTGTAGCCCGGTTTCAGTAAGCAGCGTTTCATAGCTCTCAATGAAAATAAGCTGATTAAGTACTTTTTTCTGTGATGGCGTGGCTTTTTTCATGTATTTATTTTGATTTTGCCCATACAGGCGGTTTTGCTGAATTGGGATGCTCAGATAATCTAATCTACGCGAATATCCCCATAGGTAATGAGGTTTTCCCGCCCGTCGAAAACAAAAACCCGGTGCAGCCCCCTTGCGCCTGAAATGGTGCCGCTGCCGCCCGGTGCAAACTGAACGGGGTTAATTATTATTTGGGTGAAACCTACCGGAAGAGGTCGCCTTTCATCAAAAAACAGACGTTTGAAAAAGTTTCGGTCATCAAGGGTTAGCACGTCCAGACCGTTTACAGCACCCAGCCCGGTAATGAGCATCTCAATTGTTACAATCTGCCCTGTTGTAGGGTTCGGGTAGGCGGGCTGCTGTACCTCAACGAAACCGGCAAAAAGCGGACCAACGCGCCAATCGTCGGGGTCGGAGCTAATGATGTTGCCGCTTGCGTCGGTTTCTGTAATTCCGGAAGGAGTTCTGAAAGCCTCCCGCTCAAAATCACGTTGTGCATCATCAGTTGAGCTGCATGAAAGCAACGTTACAGAACCCAGGGCAAGGGCTAACCAAATAAATAGGCGGGAAAGTATCATCTAAAAAGAGGAGGAAGTATCAGTAATAACTAAAATATAAGATACAACTTAGAAAATAAGATTTTGTGAAAAAATAAGGTTTTCAGATTTTGAATTTCTTCTGTCAGAGGCATGTTAGAACGGCTGTCGCTGCGTTGGCTTTCGTTGCCAAAGAAGAAATCAGATACCATCAGCTCATATTTATTCGTTAACTTTGGCTGATACTGAAAACATCCGATTTATGCTTTCAGTTGATAATTATTCATTAAATACCATGCAAAAATGCTTACCGTAGTTGGAATCAAAAACTGTAATACGATTTCCAAAACTTTGAAATGGCTGGAAGAGCAGGAGATAAATTACACATTCAGAGATGTAAAAAAGAATCCGCTCAGTGCTGAAGAGCTTGAAGACGCAATTTCTAAAGTCGGGCTTGATACACTTGTGAACCGGCGGGGTATGAAATGGAGGTCGCTTGGGCTCGCAGGTAAAGAACTGACCGGGGAAGAACTGGCTGAAATTCTTTTCGAGCATCAAACCATGATTAAACGCCCGTTATTACTGGCCGGTGATGCTGCAATGGTAGGCTTCGATGAGGATGCGCTTGGTGTTTTTGCTGAAGAATATGCCTGATACAGGGAAAAAAATATCTGCTGCGCTTCTTTTTTTTCTGATGGTCTGCTTTGCGGGTGCCGCAGCCGGCTTTCACTATACAGAAAGAAACCCTGCGCCCGGCCTTGGAACAATGTTCGAGGCTAAGGAGGAGTTTACCTATGAGGTCAGGTACGGTTTCATGCGCCTGGGTAATGTTTTTGTTTCTTCAAGAGATACGGTTATAAACGGGGAACAGCTTCTTCACAGCATTGCCGTAATACAGTCCAATTCGGGTATCCCGCTTATGGGTAGCCGCAGGTATGAGTATCATTCATTGCTGTCGCGAAACGACAGTACAACCTGGGCGCATAAGTTTTGGGTTGATAATATTCATAGGGGCAGGTTTCCCGAGTACGGCTACACATTTGATTATGAGCGGGGTGAAATCATCGTTGTTAAGCACGATGCCCCAACCGATACGCTTGACCTTCCGACACGCCTCGACGGTGGCCCGGCCTTGTTTTATGTAGGGCGGCAGCATGCCGGCACCGAATCTGAAATTGATTTCCCCATATTTATAGATGAAGAAGTTGCCGTCGTAAATATCCGAAATACCCTTAACCGCGACCGGGTGCGCTCAGCTGCCCATGGCAACGATATGGTTGATGTCTATCTTAGTTACGGTGATGCTTCAATAAACGGACCATTTGGATTTAACGGGAAGTTTGAGTCCCGTTACGACACCAGTGAATGGCGTATTCCTATTGAAGCAAGGGTTTCTGTCTGGATTGGCAATGTTCGTGTACAACTCATTGATTTTCAAAAAAATGAATAAGTCTGAATCAGGAAAGAAACTCACTGTAGCTGTTAAGCGCCTTCCTCACAATGCCGGTTTGCCGCTACCGGCCTATGAAACCAATGACTCAGCCGGTGCGGATCTCAGGGTTTGCGGAGGGCCTTACACGGTACTTCCTGGCGAGCGGATGCTGATCCCTACAGGAATTGCAGTTGCACTACCGGCCGGTTTCGAAGCACAGCTAAGGCCCAGAAGCGGTCTTGCCCTGCGTCATGGAGTAACCCTGCTGAACAGCCCGGGTACAATCGATGCCGACTACCGGGGCGAAGTTGGTGTAATTGTTATAAACCATGGCGGGGAACCCGTAAACTTCATGCACGGCGACCGAATCGCACAGCTTGTTATTTCCCCTGTTGTGCAGGCCGTATTTGAATCAGCTGATGAGCTGCAAAATACAGTGCGGGGAAGCGGAGGGTTCGGCAGTACCGGAAAAAGCTAATTTGGCTGATTTCTGTTTTTGCGCTGTTCGGCCTCAAAATCTTCATCTGAAATAAGCCCCTGCTGCCACATACCCACAAGGTCGTTCATATTTTCAAGCCCTCCGACCCGAAAATCAGTATAATCGCCCTTTGCTCTTTCCTGCATTGCTTTGCGTCTTTTGTTTTTTTCAATGGCGATATAAAGCACATCTTCAAGCTGTTCCCCTTTTTCGATTCCGGTCATCACAAGTTTTTTTTCAGCTGTTTCAAGGTGTAGGTCACAAAGGCCGTATTTGCTCTGATCAGCTGATTGTGTTCGCCTAACCTTGAGAAGATCTTCTATTCTGATCACTTCATCGAGCTCAAGTGCGGGATCCTTCAGTTCGATACGGTCGTTGAAAACACGGTAGGCCGTATTTTTTATCCGCCGCCTAAGTTTGCTTATTTCAATGAATCCGAATCCCAAAAGAAAGATTTGCCAGAACGCTTTGCGAAACTCTTTTTTGAAATGACCGGGATGGGTTTTGTAAAGGATTGCTTTTTCTTCTGCCATAACTTCAAAAGCTGATTGTTAAATAAAGAATTTAATGACTGCCTGAAAATCCTGAAGACAGGTTGTGAGTCAGGAGTGTGGAATTTCAAAATAAACCGCAGATGTGGCCTGCACTAAGGCGGGATCGCACTCAAGTTTCACCTTAGTTTCATATATTATCATTAGAATTAGGCAAAAAGAATAATCCCGTAATAATTGGCTTAGCTTGAAACTCTGGAAGTATTTTGTACTTGCGTGGATAACAGCTGTAATTTCAGCTGCGTTTCTGGTGAATATACCACGAATAGCAGTTCTGGAAGAAACAGCGCGTAATCTCATTTTTCATGTACCCATGTGGTTTACTATGTTTGCATCATTTGCTGCCGGCATGGTTTACAGCGTCAGGTACCTGTGGAGTGAAAACCTGAACGACGATCTGAAAGCTGAATCTGCATCTGCTATAGGAGTTGTGTTCGGTTTGTGTGGTCTTTTCACGGGTATGGTCTGGGCGCGTTTTACCTGGGGTGCCTGGTGGACTTTCGCTGAGCCCAAAATGAATTTATCCGCAATTGCGCTGTTGATATACATTGCTTACTTCATTCTGAGGTCATCATTCGATGATGAGCAGCTCAGAGCCCGCTTATCGGCAGTGTACAATATCTTCGCGGCTTCAACCATTCCATTCTTGCTGTACGTGATACCACGGCAGCTTCCAAGCCTGCACCCCGGTGCTGACGGGAATCCGGCTTTCAGCGAATTCACTGCAATAGAGCTGAGAATTGTTTTTTACCCTGCAATACTCGGTTTCTTTGCACTTGCATATTGGATGACTAACCTCAGGTACCGATACAGGAAACTGAATTTGGTTCTGGAATCCAAAAACTCAGAACTTTAATCTATAATTATCATTAACAAAGGTTTATGAACGATACCATTGTGTATGCTGCCGCAGATACCCTCGCAGACAACTACTACCAGAGCTGGTCTGGGGTTGATGCTCAGGCAGAAGCAGGCATGTTTATTCAGATAATGTCGTCAAATGACCTTATATTTGTAGTACTTACAGTAAGCCTAATTATTTGGTTTGTTTTGGCTTTCTATCTGATTCGTGTTGACCGTAAACTTGACGCACTGGAGAAAAAGCTGTCGGTTAAGGGTAAACCATCTGAAGATTAACTTCAGATAAGTATCCTCCTAAGAAAAAGAAAAAATTACCTTATACCTCCTGGTATTATTCAAGATATCTGAATTACTATAATATTAAATGAGCCTATGAAACCCAGAGTAATTATCGGAACCGTGGCAATTGTACTTTTCACATCACTGCTTATGTGGAACTTCGGAAACAGTCTTGGAAGCTATGTGGGCTTCGAAGAAGCTGAGACGAGCGGCAATCGTGTGCATGTAATCGGGAAATGGGTGCCAGATATGCCCCATGGTTTTGACAATCAGCGTATGGTCTTTAATTTTTACATGGAAGACAACTACGGGCAGGTTCGGCGGATCAGCTATAATAAGCCCAAGCCCAATAATTTCGAAGATGCTGAAAGCCTTGTTGTAGTCGGTAAGATGCGCAACGGGGTTATGCTCAGCGACGATATGCTCGTGAAGTGCCCGTCTAAATACAACGATGCATCAAATCTTGAGATGGTTAATTTATAACCCGCTCCTGCCTTATGCCTGAACTGTTTATCATTCATACTTTTAGCTGTAAACCATGATTGGAACTATCGGATCTTTTTCCGTTATCATCGCTTTTCTGGCCTCGTTAGGGGCCTTTGTTTTTTATTTTCTTGCTGCTCAGAAAGAGAACAAATCATTTGAGCGCACGGCTCATCTGCTTTTCGGCTTTCACGGAGCCATGATGTTTTTGGGTTCAGCACTTTTGGTATATCTGCTGCTGACCAATCAGTTTCAGTACTTTTATGTGTATAACTACACAAGTTCAGATCTGAGTAATGTTTATCTCTGGGCGGCCTTTTACAGCGGGCAGGAGGGAAGCTTTATGCTTTGGATCCTCTGTTCGTTTCTGGTTGGAATGGGTCTGATTCGCTGGACTAGCGATACTTACCGTGCTCCGGTGATGTTTTTTATGACAATGACTCACGTTTTTCTGATTTCAATGATAATTGGAGTTACGGTATTCGGAGTTCACATCGGTGCATCGCCCTTCCGCCTTACCTCTGCAGAATTTGCACATCTGCCGGTTTTTATCAATAATCCTTCTTTCATACCTGCTGAGGGTAGCGGACTGAACGATCTTCTCAGAAGCCCCTGGATTATCATTCATCCGCCCATCATATTTCTGGGATTTGCAATGATGGCAATTCCCTTTGCTTACGCTCTTGCCTCGTTATGGAAGCGGAAATACCATGAGTGGATTTACCCTGCCCTCCCCTGGACCCTTGGTGCAAACCTTTGCCTCCTTGTTGCAATTTTTCTTGGCGGTTACTGGGCTTATGAAACGCTCTCCTTTGGCGGTTACTGGGCCTGGGATCCTGTAGAAAATGCATCGCTGGTACCATGGATTTTAGGGACGGCTGGTATTCACACCATGCTGATTCAGAAGCGAAGTAAAATCGCGCACAAAGCGTCTATTATTTTCGCCATACTTGCCTACGTTACTATTGTGTATCAGACCTTCCTGACCCGTTCAGGTGTTCTTGGTGATTCTTCTGTACACAGCTTCGTTGATTTGGGTCTGTACAATCAGCTGCTTCTGTTTATCATGGCAGTATCTTTAAGCGGTTTGCTGCTTTATTTATTACGCATGCGTGAGCTGCCAAGCCCGGAAAATGAAACGCCGATGTTTTCAAGGGAGTTTTTCATGTTCTCGGGTGCTATGACGTTGTTGCTGGTTTCCCTGGTGATCATACTCGGCACAAGTGCTCCAATTATCGGCCGATTATTCGTTGCAAACCCTACGCCTCCCCAACCTCAGTTTTATAACGACTGGACCCTTCCTTTTGCGATAGCTATTGCATTTCTTACGGTACTTACACAGTATTTGTGGTGGAATAAGTACAAAGACACCGAAACATTTGCGGGCGTGCTCATTACCCCAACCATTTCGGCTTCAATAATAACGGTTGCACTTATTGTGGTTTCTGGTGTGAACAATATCATTTATATGGTTTATCTGTTCGCTGCCGTGTTTACCATTATTGGTAACGGAATGGTAATGGCAAGGCTCATTAAACTCACTCCAAAGATGATTGGCGGTTCAGTAACACACATCGGCTTTGGGGTACTCTTAATCGGTTTTTTAGGTGCTGCTTATGATACGCCGCTTCTTGACCGGTCAACCATCAATTATAATGCTGCCGTAGAGAGAGGAGAAATCTTTGACGAAGATGGTTTCCGCGTGTATCAGACTATGGATGTGATGAAGCTTGACATGAACGTTCCCAAGCGCATTAACGACCGCTACAACGTCACTTTCACGAATGCAACAATCACGCATGAGAACCGACCCGGAGAACAGCAGTACCGGATCGAGTTCGAGGATCTGCGTACCGGCCGTACTTTTGCTGTTCATCCGGTGGTTTATCCTATGATCGCCAACTCTTCCGCAGGCAACATGAGCTGGACTGTTGATCCTGAGGTACGTATGGGATGGCTTCGCGATATTTATGTTTATGTATCAGGCTCATCTTTGGTTGAAAAAGAGAACAACCGGATTGAAAATCAAACTACATTTCAGGCTGTGGCTGATATTCTGATGAACGGGTATGAAGAGTCGCTTCGCAACAGCGAAATTAACAACCTGGTGCGTCTTCGTCCCGGATCAACCCGGCAGCTTGGTCAGTACAACATCCGATTTGACCGGTTTATTAATATGACCGAATCTGAGCTGCCCGAAAATGCTGTAGTAGGTGTACGGGCAAGAATTGAAATCATCAACCTGCAAACCCGGCATGCTGAAGTTCACGAACCTGTGTATGCAATTTTGTTTGAGGATGGAGTGAATACCATTTACAGCCCTCCTCTAAGCATAGAAAGTTTCGGTTTTGACGTGATGTTCGAAACCATAGACACCAGAACTGATGAAGCGCACTTCCGCCTTATTGGAATTGAAGAGCAGGTTGAAGATGAATGGATTATCGTGGCTATAGAGCGGAAGCCTTTGGTATCTGTAGTTTGGCTTGGAACATTTTTGCTTATGTTTGGTTTCTCAATTGCAATCTATCGCCGCTGGGGCGACGAGCGCAAGGCTTACAAGCGTGCCCGGCATTACAAAGATGAGCAAGAGATAGCTGATAAGGCTGAAAACCAAAATTCATAATCCCGCTATGCAGGGTCTTAAAATAAGTTTGAACGATAACAAATTCCGGAAAATCAGGTTTGCTGCGGCAGGCCTGATTTTTCTTTTTGGTTTGCTGCTAATTCTTCCTGCTGCATCTCAGGCGCAGTTTACAGAAGCAATGCTTTTTAATACACCGCACGCAAATCAGCAGATACTCACGGAATCAGATGCCCGGCTTTTTCCGGTTGTGAAGGCGCAGCCCAATCCCGGCAGAGCAATGCTCCGCTCGTTTGTGCTGCCCGGCTGGGGGCAGTACTATGCAGATTCTTCCGATTGGAGACGGGGGCAGTATCACCTTGGGGCCGATCTATTGTTAATCGGAAGTTTGATGTATCTAAGCAGCAATGCTTCAATCCTGCAAAATAATATTTATGCCCATGCACGCAGTTATGCCGGTATTGATCTCAGGTCGGTACCGCGTAATGTTGAACTTGCGGTTGCTTCTTCTAATTCCCTCGCAAGCTACAATGAGGCACAACTGCGCAGCCGAAACTGGGACAGGCTAATTGACGATGTGCCCGCTAACCGCTGGCAATGGCAGACAGAGGAAAGCAGGGGTGAGTTCCTGAGGCTTAGAGATCGCAAAGATCGTGCTGAGCGGCAGATTCCTGCAGTAGTTACACTTATGGTTGTTAACCGGGTAGTGAGTGGAGTACATGCATTTATTACTGCCCGCAATCAGAGCAGTATTATGGGAAATATGGAAATTGGAATTAGCCTGCCTGAATCAGGAAATGGCAGCGGTTATGAAGCGCGACTTTTGCTACGGTTCTGACAACAGCGTGAACTTGGGGATTCGTATTCGTATGGTGAAATATTAACAGGTCTTTATTAACCTAAACAGCAAGTGCCCAGATATTCTCTGAAAATGGCCTACAACGGCACTCAATACTCCGGCTGGCAGATACAGCCTTCAGATCCTACTATACAGTCGGAAACTGAAAAAGCCCTGAGTTTAGCTCTTCGCACCCATGTTTCGGTTTACGGATCCGGTCGTACGGATGCAGGGGTACATGCGAGGGGGCAGGTTGCACATTTTGATTACGGCCAAATCATTACTGAAGATCAGCTTAAACGACTCAGGCGCAGCCTTAACGGGCTTCTGCCCAACGATATTTATGTGAAAGAAATACGTGCGGTACCGGAACATTTCCATGCACGATTCGATGCCCATTACCGCACCTATCATTATTATTTTTCCGAAAGTCATCAGCCGCTTCATTCAGATACAACAGCTTTTTTTGCGGCCCCGCTGAATGCTGCTGCAATGCATGAAGCAGCATCCTATATACACGGCGACCTAAACTGCCTGTCGTTCACCCCCTTTGATCCGCAGCTGCCGCATCACCGGTGCTGGTTTTTTGAATCACGGTTTCTTCCGCCTGATGCAGATGGCAGGTTTTGCTATGTAATTAGCGCGAACCGCTTTCTCAGGAATCTTGTGCGTTCAATTATGGGTACACTTGTGAGTGTAGGGAAGGGCAGGATTTCACCCGAAGCATTTCTGGAATTGTTTAAAAACCCGGACCGGAATAAAGCCGGAGCGACCGCTCCTGCCAAGGGGCTGGTGCTTCATGAAGTGGGTTATGACGGGCGATGGAAGCTTCCGGGACAGCAGCAGCATGCTGCAAAAAGCTAATTTTCTGTGAGCTTAAAAAACCGTCAATTATTGATGGGAAAAGCTTATAAAAAAACTGCCCGACAGAGCTGTCAGGGCAGTTTAAAAAAATGAGCTCAGTTTCAAAAAAGAACGGTCCGGCCTGTTCAGGGCCGAACCGTTGATGTGTTAATCGGCTTGTGTTAGCCTGAACTGAACTGGTAAAGTGTATTGTACACGTACGGGCCGGCCGCGCTGCATACCCGGAGTAAACCGTATTTTTTGTACAGCATCGATGGCTGCTTCATCAAGCCCGCCACCCGCTGAGCGTACCACCACAGGGCTTCTTACATAGCCCTGCTCATCAATAATAAACTGTACAACTACGCGCCCCTGTATCCCTGCTCTTCTTGCTATTTCAGGGTACACGATTTGGCGCTGAAGTTCGGCCATTCCACCGATGAGTTCCGGCATTTGCTCAACAATTACAAATATTTCGTTTTCATCCTCTTCAGCTTGTGGCGGAGGAGGTGGCGCTGGCTGTGCTGCCAGGGCGTCGTCGAAATCCAGAAAAGCATCAAAATCTATCAGGTTGTCGTCCATAATAATATCATCAGGAACGGAAATCGGTGCGGGTGGCCGGGGTGGCGGAGGTGGTGCCTGCACGATTTCGGTTTGCACGATTTCTTCTATTTCGATGATTTGACGCTCTGTTACTTCAAAATCCATACTTTGCTCAAAACTGATATTAAGTTTAAATATCACTATGAACAGCAGCATGCTAATTACAAGACCCGCCTGTATGCGCACAAAATAACCGTGGTTAATGTTCGCTTCAGGTTTTCTGTTTAAAGGGTTCAGTGACATGATGTTACCTCGTTGCGGCTTAGTTCAGGTTCAGGACAGCCAATAGGTGTTTGGAAGTGTGATTAACTGGTATAAATATACTGAATAAATTATAATAATCATATTCAATTTATTGGGTGAGGTTAAAATATCAGGATATTCCTCTGGTTATTTTATGGTAGGAAGCCGGGTTCAAAAAAGTCTGGTTAGAATTAAGAAAGTTCTTGACAAGGGCTTTGTAGTGGTTGTATATTTAGGTCTGTCAACAAAACATTCCTCGGTAGCTCAGTGGCAGAGCAATCGGCTGTTAACCGATCGGTCGCTGGTTCGAATCCAGCCCGGGGAGCTTCAAAAAATCCTTTGCAGTTTTTCTGCAAAGGATTTTTTTTTGCCCGCAAATTGTAACCGGGAACAATTACAGGCGGTTTCGCAAAGGCACCAAAAAGCTACTGATAAAAAACGCACATATATTTATTACATATGTTCCTTTATTAGTATTTTTAGCGCATGAAACGATTTGTCTTAAAGAAAGAACCTGTCAGAAAGCCGGAATACGCCATTAACTATGCTTCTTTGCTCAACGAAGCACAGCTTGAAGCGGTAATGCATGATGAGGGCCCCGGCCTTGTAATTGCAGGCGCAGGAACCGGGAAAACAAGAACCCTCATTTACAGGGTAGCGAGGCTTATTGAAGCAGGTGCCGATCCGAACCGCATTTTACTGCTCACCTTCACGCGCCGAGCCGCCCGTGAGATGCTCGATCGTGCTTCATCCGTACTTGATGAGCGCTGCCGTAAGGTTAGGGGAGGTACTTTCCATTTTTATTGCAGTCAGCTGCTGCATCAATATCATGAGCAGGCAGGTTATCCCCAAAATTTCACCATTATTGATACGGCTGATGCTCAGGACCTTCTGCATATGCTCCGGGCTGAGTTTAAGTTCGATAAACTCAAAACCCGATTTCCCAAAAAAAGCACGCTGCAAAACATAATAAGTGCTTCGATAAACCGGCAGCAGAGTTTATATGATATAGTCGAATCTGGTTACGATCAGTTTCTGGGCCACATAGAGCGTATTGAAACTCTTGCTGATGCATACAGGCAGTACAAGGAGCAGCACAGGGTGATGGATTTTGACGATATGCTTGTTCGCACCGTTGAGCTTCTTCAGAATGAAACTGTACTTGAGCAGGTCAGGGGCCGCCATGAGCATGTTCTTGTAGATGAATATCAGGATACCAACGCAATTCAGGCTGAACTTGTACGGCTTTTTACACCTGCTAACGGCAGGGTTATGGTAGTGGGAGATGATGCGCAAAGTATTTATCGTTTCAGAGGCGCAGATCACAAAAACATTATGCGTTTCCCGGACCTTTTTAAGGGCGCAAAACGCATCACCCTTGAAGAAAACTACCGTTCTACAGGCAATATTTTGCAGGTGGCCAACAAGCTGCTGGAGCAGGCCCGTGAAAAGTATGAAAAGAAACTATATTCAATGCGCGAAACCGGCGATTTGCCGGCACTGGTAAAAACTGCCGACACACGCGAGCAGTCCAGGTTTGTCGTGCAGATGATTATGAACCTCAGGGAGCAGGAAATCAGTTTGGGCGAAACCGCAGTGCTTTTTCGTAACAGCCGGGATTCTTTTGACCTTGAAATTGAGCTAAACCGCAGGAAAATTCCTTTCATTAAATATGGCGGTCAAAAGTTTTCAGAGGCTGCTCATATCAAGGATGTTCTTGCACATCTCAGGGTGGTTATAAACCCCGCCGATGCCCTTGCCTGGAATCGGGTGCTTACCCTGATTGACGGAATCGGACCTAAAACGGCGGCCGATCTGCTTAACTGGCTTGAATCGGCAGGAAACCCATATGAGCTGGCTTCAAGCGGTATTTTGAGTGATAAATTTAAGACGGGCTTACTGGGGTTGAGTCAGCTGCTGATTGATCTGAAGCAAAATGAGCTTACTCCGGCTGAAGCCCTCTCACAGATTCACGCGTACTATAAGCCCGTATGTGAGAAAAAATTTGACGATCATCCCAAGAGGCTCAAAGATCTCGAAGCATTTGAGGGAATTGCTGTAAACTACCGCGATTATGCGCAGTTGCTGGAAGAGCTGGCACTCGATCCGATAGAAGCTACTGCGGTGGAAACCGAGCCGGGTAAAGAAGATGAGGCGCCGCTCGTACTATCAACGATTCATTCAGCTAAAGGGCTTGAATGGTCGCATGTTTTTTTGATTCAGTGTCTTGACGGGGTTATTCCTTCCGGGTATTCGGTTGATGACCCTGATGAAATCGACGAGGAGCTACGTCTTTTATATGTAGCGGTAACACGAGCTAAGGATATGCTTTATATCAGCTACCCCGTGCTGCAGCACGGAAGTTTCGGTGATGTTTTCACGAAACCCTCCCGCTTTCTGGAGGGTATGGGCGAGCAGTTGCTCGAACCCTGGCTGCTTGTTGATGAATCGGAACTTCCGGCTGCATCGCTGCCATCAGCTTCAGCAACGGCACTTCCTGCAACGGCGAGGGGAAGCAATGGTCAGGCTGCAGGAGATGAAGCCTGATGATCTAACTGTGCCTGTGCAGCCTTACGCGTAATTCTGAAATATTGCCGGAAAATATCTGCAATCAGCCAGATAATAGGATAAACCGGAATGAAAATGATTAGAGCATAGGTAACCCATTCCGTGTGTTTGCGCCTGTCTTTGTTTGCAAGCAGCCCGGCTATACCGGCGAGCCAAAAAACAAAACTCAGGAAAAATAAAATGCTGAAGACAAGGGTCAGGAAAAACCCGAGCTGTTCATAAAATGCGCGTAACATCAGGAAATCAGAATAATGAAGAAAAAAAGCGGATGCGGGGATTCAGAATGCGTCCGAAATGTAAAGCAGGAAAGCCGTATATTATCAGGCTGAATCAAAAACCTTTTGACTCAACACGAAAAGGGTAAATTACCCCCGAACACAGTGAGTCAATACGACCATCAATATAGACGCATCAGCGTAAAAATAAAAAGAATTATGCTCCCCGTAGTATCCATAGTTGGCCGACCTAATGTAGGCAAATCAACGCTATTTAACAGACTTATTGGCCAGCGCAAAGCCATCGTTCACAACTTTTCGGGTGTAACACGCGACCGGCACTACGGTACTTCGTTCTGGAATGATACCGATTTTACCGTTATTGATACCGGAGGATATGTGCCTCAGGATGATGATGTGTTTCTTGCCGCTATTCGTGAACAGGTGCATATTGCCCTTGAGGAATCAGATGCTGTGCTGTTTGTTGTTGATGTTGAAACCGGTATTACTGATCTCGATGAAGCTATGGCTGAAATTCTGCGGACACAGCCAAAACCTGTTTATCTCGTTGTAAATAAGGCAGATAATGAAGAGCGCAGGTGGAACACGGCGGAGTTTTACAGTCTCGGTTTTGAGCATCTTTTCCCGGTATCGTCGGTTAATGGTTCTGGTACGGGGGAACTGCTTGATGCCGTCGTTTCTTCATTGCCCGACCCCCAGCCATACAGTGAAGAGCCTTATCCGAAGCTTGCAATAATCGGCCGGCCCAATGTCGGCAAAAGCAGCTATGTAAACGCACTGCTTAATCACGACCGCTCCATAGTTACTGACGTTGCCGGCACTACACGCGATACCATCAACAGTACATTTGAGTATGAAGGCCGGAAATACCTGCTGATGGATACGGCTGGCTTACGCAAGCGTACCAAAGTAAAGGAAAATATCGAGTTTTACAGCACGGTACGCACCATGCGCAGCCTTATGGAATGCGACGTAGCTGTACTTATGGTTGATGCAACGCAGGGGCTTGAAGCGCAGGATGTGCGCGTGCTTGCCGAAGCCGAACGCTTCAACAAGGGAATTGTAATGGTTGTGAACAAATGGGATTTACTCGAAAAAGACACCAATACCTTCAAATATTATGTTGAAGGCATCCGGCAGAAAGTTCATATGCTAAGTTATGTGCCGATTATTTCGATCTCTGCCCTTAACCGGAAACGTATTTTTGAAGTGCTCCCAATTGTGGATCGCGTGCTTGAAAACCGGAAACGCAAAATTTCAACCTCCGAAATGAATCAGTTCCTGGAGAGGATTAAAAATGAAATGCCGCTTCCGTATGTAAGAGGGCAGCAGCTCAAAATGAACTATGTAACTCAGGTTAAGCAAAACCCGCCTGTTTTTGCTTTTTTCATGAACAAACCAAAGGAATTACCTGTTAATTACCGCAGATACATCGAAAATAAAATCCGTGACACCTTTGATTTTGAAGGTGTACCCATTACAATGGTTTTTAAAGAGAAATAAGGCAATAATGCCTTTTTTGAATTGAAAACCGGAATTACAAATGGTATCTTTGATATTTGCTGCCATTCCGAAAGCTGAGCTTAAATCTGCCTGCTACGGGTGTTTGTTCCCGATTTTCAGCAAAACCTACTGCCGATTTTTTATCCGTTCAACCATTACTAATAATTATGATTGACTACACCCAAAATCTTGATCAGCCGGTACGTAACGCGCTCACCGATAACCATCAGAATGAGCGGAAACTGACTTTTCTTGAGAAACTTTACATTCCGGAAATTCTTAAGGGCATGGCCTATACCTTTAAGCAGATGTTTAAACCGGATGTAACCATGCGTTACCCTGAAGAGCGCTGGGACCCGCCCGCTATTTTCAGAGGGCGTCCGGTTTTGGTTAAAGACAATGGCAAAGAACGCTGTGTTGCCTGTGGCCTTTGTGCCCGCGCATGTCCGCCGCTCGCCATCAGCATGCAGGCCGCTGAAACAGACGACGAAAAAGAACGCTATCCGGAGTTTTTTGAAATAAACATGCTCCGCTGTATTTACTGCGGTTTCTGCGAAGAAGTATGCCCGGAGGAGGCTATCGTGATGAGTAAAGATTACGATCTGGTTTTTCACTCCCGCGGTGATGCCGTTTATGACAAGGAAAAACTCCTGGTTGCCAAAGAAGACCTCAAAGAACGTCTCGACTTTCTGAAAGAATACAAGAACCGTCAGTTCGGACAATTCTGGAATTTCAAAGAAGAAAACAACATTCACTCGGTCCGTAACCGTGATGAAAACTGGGACACAGGTCTTTCCCTTGTTGATATTCTTGAAGCCAAAAACAAGTCGGGCAATAACTGATCATTTCTGAATGGCTTGCGGGCCCTACGAATGGTTCAGAGCCGCAGCCCAACCGGCAATTTTTATTTAAGACCACTTAAGGCCCGGATTTCAGCAGAATTTCCGGGTTTTTTTTTGAAAGGATTTTTAGCGCAACTAAAATGAATACCAATGAACTTTTCAGCCGCCTCACTAATGATGCTGCTTATCTGATTGATGAAGCACAGGCGCTGATGCTCGTGATTGATGTGGTACCGGTTGCTGAAAAGCGCGGCGGCATCGAATCTATGCTTGATATGATTTACCTGATTGACCATGCGCAGCAGACCTACTACCGGCCGCTGATTGAAAAAATATTTTCGCTGCCCGATCCCAATGCTGCTACTCAGGACTTCCGAAAAACCGTTGATTATGATGCACAATTGCATGAAAGCCCGGCAGCAGTTCTCAAAAGCATAATTGAAAACCGGAGGAGTTTTGTGGATTACCTTAAAGCCATCGGGCAGGATCACATACTTAAAACCGGGATCATTAACAGCGAAGAGCAAAGCATTGCAGGCCTGTTACAGGAAATGATCGCATTTGAGCGTCAGCAGCTTAAGCTTGTTGCAGAACGCGTGCTTTCCATCGACCGCTCGAAACAAGAGCAAGGAAAACCCGGCCTATGATTTGGTATTTATCAATTGCACTGAGCGTAACGCTTTTGTATGTACTCGTTCGCTTTTTGCTCATTTTTAATGTCGAAAGAAACACCAAGTTCCTGTGGTGGGCGGGGGCGTCACTGTTCTACTTTTTGAGCTCCTCATCCTGGTTGCTGCTCGATTTTAACCTGATCGACGAGCAAACGCTTGACAGGCTGAACCTGATGGGATGGGCTCAGGTTTCCGGCGTAAGCCTGTTGCTTACAGCCCTTAGTATCGAAAACTGGGAAGACCGCCCTCTGGTTGCACGATATCCCTACGCGTTTAATTTTGCCCCGCTGGCCCTGATTCCAGCCTACATTTTGCTCTATCAGACAGTTTACCTGCAGGAAGTGATGATTGGTATTTATGAAGGCGGTGCTATCTTTGTAGCCTTACTGCTCTTCGGCTTATTCACCTCAAAAATGTTTGAGTACATCTATAGCTTTTTGGGAATTGTACTCGTACTCCTAAGTTTCGTCGTATTTTGGTTTCCTGCCGAAACCGTTACCGCTTTCCCGTGGGTGTGGATGCTGATCGCCACAACGGGCGTTCTGATTTTTGTGAGCGGTTATCAGCATGCCGTTAAGCAAATCCGGCTGGAGGAAGCTGAATCTGAGGATTGATTTCCCCCTCTCCGTAGTTTAACAGTTTCCGGAAAGCAATACCCCTAAGCTTTTCCTGTTCAATATAATCCCAATTTTTATTCATCTTAACTTAATTGTTTATGGCACTTTCTAAAGGCGATAAAGCCCCCGGTTTCACTTTAAAAAATTCAGACGGTCAGGAAGTAAGCCTTTCTGACTTCGCAGGTAAGAAGAATGTTGTTGTTCTGTTCTTCCCCCTGGCTTACACATCTGTTTGTACTGATGAACTCTGTCATGTTCGTGATAACCTGAAGCAGTTTGAAACCCTCGATGCCGAAGTACTTGCCATCAGCGTTGACAGCTTCTTTACTCTTAAAGAGTTCAAAAAAGCCCAAAACTATAATTTTCAGCTTCTGAGTGATTTCAACAAGGAAACTGCGAAAGCTTACGGTTGTCTGTACGACGAGTTTTTTGGCATGTACGGCGTAGCCAAACGTTCTGCCTTTGTGGTGGATAAAGAAGGAACCATTCAGTATGCTGAAATTCTCGAGAAAGCATCAGACCTGCCTGATTTTGGCAAGGTTAAAGAAGCTCTGGCCTGATTCACTGGCTGAAATCAAATCAGATTATGAAAAAGCTGCCCTTGTGCAGCTTTTTCTGTTTTTACCGTGAACTGCTGTATTTTGCAGCTACGGTTACCTTCAATCGAAATGGAATTGTGCATGAATATCCTCTACCTCGAACCCTATAGCGGCGGCTCACATAAAGCTTTTATGAAAGGGTTTTGCGAACACTCCCGGCATCAGATTTTCCCGGTGAGCCTCAGCGATATCTCCTGGAAGTGGCGTATGAGCGGCGGCGCTGTGAGTCTTGCTGAAGAAACCCGGCTGGTTCAGGATTCTGTTGATCTCATCTTTGCCAGCTCCATGACCAATCTCCCTGCGTTCATTGCACTCAGCAACCCGCGTTTTGCCCATACCCCCTGCGTGATGTATATGCACGAAAATCAGCTTACCATGCCGCTGCCGCTCGGGGAGGAGCGCGATGAAACCTACTGTTATATTAATTACCTAAGCGCGCTTGTGGCAGATGAGCTTTGGTTCAACTCGAAATTTCACTTCGATGAGTTTTTTACCGCACTGCCTGCTTTTCTGAAAAAATATTCAGACCGTCGCTATCTCGAGCTGGCTGATACCCTAAGAGGGAAAAGCCGGATTGTGCATCCCGGCATCAGTCTGCGGGAGCTTGATTTAAAACCTGCAGAACCGATACGCAAACGTGCACCGGTAATTGTGTGGAATCAGCGGTGGGAGTATGACCGCAATCCGGAAATGTTCAACCGCATCATCAGCCGGCTTGATGATGCAGAGTGCGATTTCGATCTCATTCTTGCCGGGGAGCAGCTTCATAACGAGAGCCGCGACCTCCGCAGCCTGTGCGATCGTTTCGGCGACCGCATTCTGCACTACGGCTATGTTTCGGATCAGCAGAAATATGCAGCCTTGCTGCAGCAGGGGGATATTGTGCTCTCTACATCCCGCTATGAATTCTTTTGTACAGCACTTATGGAAGCCGTTTACTGTGGTTGCCACCCCATGGTACCCCGCGATCTTACGTATCCTGAGCTCATCCCCCAAAGCCTGCATGAGCCGCTGCTTCATGCCCCCGTTTTTTATGATGATGAAGACGATCTCTACCGGAAAATGCGCAGGTTGCTGCTCGGCCGCGTTAAACCACTTCCGGGAAGAACCCTTCGAAATATAAACCGGCACCTCGACTGGTCACGAAACATCAGGGTTCTTGACGATCTGCTCGAAGGCGTAAAAAAGAGAAACAGCATGGCCTGAAACCGGAGTTGCCCCGGTTAGCTGCAGATTACCCATTTGTTAAAGCCTGATGTAGCATCAATGCTTTTTCCTTTTTAATTCGTAAGTTAGGTAATGGATTGTAGCATTCATTTTTATGTTGGTGTTTTTCGTTTCATTCAATCGTGTTTTACTATTGGGTAGATGTTCAAATATCCGGACTGTTATTCGAAACTGCTGAATCGGGGCTTTTGTGCCCTCCGTATCGCTCTCAGTTTAAAGAAAGCATAAAACAGATCGCTTCAGTTCTGCCTCATTCGGTTCAAGAAATCTGAGAGACTTCATCCCGTTTCCGGTCGCCCTTTTGCGGTGAAAGCTGACGGGCGAAATGCTCTGATGATTTTAGTGGCCGACTGATAGCTCAATTCGTTTTTATTCAAAGAAAGCAGTTTTTTATGATGAAATTTTGGTTACGCACAGCAGTGCTGGCTTGTGTTATGGCGATGCCCGCTATGGTTCAGGCTCAGCTTTTTGAAGACATGGAACAGGGAGTTAAAGGCGGATACGCTGCCGCTCCGGTTGATTTAAGTTCCGGAACCTGGTTTTTTAGTGATGCCCTCATTGGCACAGACTCAAACGACCGCAAAAACGGCACCCGTTCTGCACGGATTCGCGCCGGCTTTATTGAAATGAATTTCGATTATCCAAACGGTATGAGCGAGGTTACCTTCTACGCCGCTAATTCCGGATTTGCCAACGATACCGGCGGTGTAGTGCAGGTCAGCGTTTCCACCAACGGCGGCTCTACATGGCAACCGGTGGGTCCGGCCTTCACTCTTAGCAATACCCTCGAGCAGTACACCGTAACCCAGAACATTCCCGGCAATGTGCGTCTGCGTTTTGATCGCACCGCCGGAAACCGCATCAACGTGGATGATGTGCTCATCACCGATTATGTACAGGAAACCGAAGAGCCGGTACTTGTGGTGCGTATCAACGATGCGCCTTTCCAGAGCGGCGGCACCTTCGATTTCGGAACCACTACCGGCAGCGGCTCCGTAAACCTGCGCCTGCGCAACGAAGGGCAGACCCCGCTCGAAATCACCAATGCCAGCGTTCAGGGTGATGCGTTCTCGATTGAAGGCGACCTGAATGTTACCCTCGGAAATCTGGAAACGGCCACGGTAAGCATCGTCTTTGATGCTCCCGAAAACGGCGTTTATTCGGGCAGCCTCAGCTTCGAAACCAACGACCCTGAGCAGCCGGCTTTCACAATAAACCTCTCGGCCGAAACCCTCGATACCTCAGAGCCGCTTCCGATAGCGGTTGCCCGCAGCCTGCCGCAGGGCACGGTCGTTACCGTTGCCGGTCGGGTTACTGTAGCCGATCAGTTTGCAGGCCCGGTCTATTTTCAGGATGAAACCGGCGGTATTGCCTGGTACAGCGACGAAATTATGAGGCAGGATTACCTCGTAGGCGCTATCATAGGCGATTCGCTCGTCGTAACCGGACAGATCGGTAATTTCAATCAGCTGCTTCAGGTAATCAATCATACCTCGTTTGAAGTATTTAATGAAGCCAACGATGAAGTCGAGCCTGCCGACATCACCCTTGCACAGCTCAACAGCGGTGATTTTGAAGGGCAGCTTGTACGGCTCACCGATGTTACCTTCACCAACTCGGGCGTATTTTCCGGCGGCACGAACTATACCATTACCGACGGCACGGCTGAGTCGCAGCTGCGGGTCGATAACTTCACCAACATCCCTGGTGCGCTTATCCCCAACAGTTTAACTGAAATTACCGGGGTAGCCGGCCGTTTCCTTGCCAATCAGCAGATTCTGCCGCGTTTCCGCAGCGATATCCGCTCTACAGTCGGACCCATCATTGCAACTGCTCCGCCTTACACGGTTACGACTACGGCCAACTCCATCACCCTCGAATGGGAAACGGAAGCGCCGGGGCACACGGAAGTCCGCTACGGACTCACCTCATCCCTCGAACTGGGCACCATCGTTGATGCGACCCCGAAAACCTTCCACAGTGTTACTATCGACGGGCTTTGGTATGCCGAAACCTTCGAGTTTGAGCTGCGCTCTGCTGCAGGTCAGGATACAAGCGTAACGTCCCGCTATCTCAGCTCCACCGCCTCCCCCGCAGGATCAACCGGGGAGATCATCGCGCTGTTTAATCAGAGCGTTGCGCATGAGCTGGCCCTGTTCACCGAAGCACAGCAGAACGTTAATTTTGCTGACCGCCTCATTGAGTTTATCAATGCTGCCGAAGTTTCAGCCGAATTTGCCTTCTACTCCATCAGCGGTGCGGCAGGCAACGCCATCGGCGACGCCATCATCGCTGCGCATCAGCGCGGAGTGCAGGTTCGCGTGATCGGCTCCAATCATACCGGCAATACCAACGCGGTCATCACCCGTATGCAAAATGCAGGTGTACCGGCTGTGCAGGCCAACAGCATCGAGCAGATGCACAACAAATTTGCCGTGATTGATGCCTTCCATCAGGATTATCACAAAACCTGGGTCGTTACCAGTTCCTGGAATGCCACCGACGACGGCACCAATAATCAGTTCCAGAACATGCTCAACATTCAGGATGTGGCCCTCGCCCGTTCCTACTGGCGTGAGTTCAACCAGATGTGGGGGGCCGAGTCCGGCGCGTTTCGCCCGAATCAGGCGCGATTCAGTGCTGATAAGAAGGTTGTGAACGCGTCCTCTTTCTGGATTGGCGAAGACCAAACCTATGTGCAGCTGTACTTTAGCCCGCAGGGCAGCACCGAGGCGCAGATCAACCGCACCCTGGCTACGGCACAGGAAAGCATCGATCTGAACCTGAACCTGATTACCCGCCGGCCGATTTCCAACACCATGCTTTCGCGCTTCAATCAGGGCGTGAACGTTCGCGGTGTAATCGGGCAGATAGCGGGGCAGGGCAGCGAGTGGGATTACCTCAGCGGCTGGGCCGATGTGCACCATCTGCCGCAGGGCGAGTTCGGCCTGCTTCACCACAAGACCGCGATAGTTGACGGCGAACAAGCCGGCAGCAATGCAACGGTCATCACCGGCTCACACAACTGGTCGGCCAACGCCAACTTCTCAAATGATGAAAACACCCTCATCATCCGCAGCAGCCGTCTGGCTAACGAATACTTCCAGGAGTTCGCAGCCCGCTACTGGCAGGCCGGCGGGGAAGATACCTTCAACGTACCGGTGAATATCGACGACACCGGTTATGAAGTTCCGATGGTGGCATCCCTCTCGCAAAACTATCCGAACCCGTTCAACCCTACAACGAACCTCAGTTTTGAGCTTCCGAATCAGGAGCAGGTTACGATAAATGTGTACGACATCACCGGTCGGGTGGTCGCAACCCTGGTGCGCAATGAAAGCATGAGCGCGGGCAGGCACACCGTAAGCTTCGATGCCTCACGGCTGGCAAGCGGCGTGTATCTGTACAGCATGCAGCTGGGCAGCGGTCAGCAGTTTACCCGTAAAATGACGCTCATCAAATAAGCGTAAGCCTCAGTTATTTTCTCCAAACCAAAAGGGACGCGACTGAATCGCGTCCCTTTTGGTTTCCTGATTTTTTAATTTTCGGATGAAGGCTGCTGTGCCCCATCTGCTTATCCGGTCAAAAACAATTTTGTGTATGATTAATTTTGATGATGACGACGACTTCGGTTTAGACGAAGATGAAACCTGGGATGACTACGACGACGGTTTCAGCGACGTAAGCATTCAGCAGGGACACTTCAGCTGCAGCTTCTGCGGGGCTGCCAATCATACGTTTATCGACCCGAGCCAGGGCATGGAGCAGGAGTATGTTGAAGACTGCCAGACCTGCTGCGCCCCCAACCTGCTGCGCGTAAACTGGCAGGATGACCTCAGCGCCTGGACCATGGAAAGCGGGGAAGAATGATGTGATGCCGGTTTGTCAGCAGAAAATCTTTATCCCCGTTAAATGCTGCTCAGGTGGTCGTAGTAATTCTCCAGCGCCCGGTCAACCGTTATGCCGCTTTCCACTGCGGCCTCATATTCACGCATGAAAAGATCAAACGAGCGAACTCCAATGAGAGCACCAAGTACATGATGGGTTATTAATTCTTCATCGTAGTAGCTGAGCTCTTCTTTAAGAAAATCAATTCCTCGCTCATATTCATGAAGCATACAGAAGCACCCAAAAATGATCTTAACAAGGGTTTCATAGGGACTAACTTCACTGATAATAATGCGCCTGCCGGTCTGCCGCTCAGGTTTTTTTAGTTTCCTCAGCATTTCAGTACCGATGCTGATTGTTATTTCGCTAAGCTCTGTGTTATTAATGGTATAGACAAACTCCTGGATCAGCGACATCCTTCTGTCAGCAGATGCCATTGTGTTCATGAGCAGCAGTTCCAGCCCCTCCCGTATATAATCGCTCCACGGCATGCTGCCCCGCATTAAGCTCAGCACAAGTCCGAAAAAAGCCACGTTGCTGAAATTAATGGCTTCAAAAGGTTCATCTGAGGCGAAAAGTTTGGCTTCATAACGGGCAGTCCACATCAGCTCGTACAGGCTAAGGGCCGCGTCGGCAGCTGTTTTCCGGTCTTCTCCGGTTACCCCCGCATGTGCCTGCAGGGCCTTCACAAAGCTGATTACCGGCAGCCGCCATTGTGACCGGTTTTTTTTGTTTACGCTACCGTTCGGGCGGATATACAACCCGTTATAAGCACGGTCCACAAACGTATCAATTTGTATTGCGAGCTCCTTCACCCCCGGTATTTTTGCGTACGCCTTCTTTGGTTTCTTCCAGTCTTCCGGATTTTTAATGAGCTCGTCGATCTTGTTTTCTTCCCGCTGCGCCTTGGGCACGGCTTTGTACAGCTCCTTCAGGATTAACCTAAGCGAATCGTCGCTGTATCCTGCTATAATTTCGTTCAGCTCTTTTATGGTCATGGGTGTTTCTTGTTTTTACTGTGTTTAGGGTGTGCGGTAATCAACAGAAAGAAAGGTGTTTTTGCGGGGGGATGGGTTTCTGCCCCGAACAAGCTTCCGGGATTATACCTGCCTCAGTAAAAATCCCGGTTTAAATCATCGGTCTCCCGAACGGCTGACCTCGTTTGGGAAGCTTTTTGTGGGGCTGAAGCGCGTTCGTCATCATCTATTGTTCCGTTCAGCTTTAGCGCATTTACCACTTCCTTCCAAACCGCAACCGGCACGACTGCATCGGTGATTTCTCCGTTTTGATCGGTAAGATAGCGGATGTTTTTGAATTGCTGTTTCAAATCGTATCCCATTTTTTGGGTCAGTCTGAGGGTTAGGGTGTCGGGTTGTAAATATGGGCCATCACTTTATAAAGCTGCTCCGAATCCTGGCGCAGGGCTTCCGGGCGGGTGAAGTAAAGCTCTGAAAGCACGGCAAAAAACTCGTGCAGGTCTTCCGCGCCGTAGGGATCGACCGAAGGCAGCCGCCGCGGATTCCGGCTGAAGGCCTCAAACTTGCGGGCCATCACAACCGCCCATTCGGTTTCGGAGTTGCCGTTGAGCACCCGCTCGGTTTCGAGCGAAATGCCGAGCTCATCATCAAGCTGATGCGCAAATTCGTGAATTACGAGGTTATCCTCAGAGCCGGTTTGCAGGTGCCGCTCGATTTCATTCCAGGCCAGTACGAGGCTGCCGAACTCCCACGACTCGCCAAAGCGCCGCTCATGGCCCGTAGTTACGATGCCGGCTTCGTCGTAATCCTCAACCGGCGCAATGTAAGGTTTCGGGTAAACGAGGATGGACGTCAGCGCCGGGAAATAGTCCGAAGCCTCGCCCAGCAGCATTAGGGCTGCGTAGCCGGCTATTACGAGCTTCATCTGCTCTGTAAGCGCAATGCCGCCGCAGGCTTCGAAAGTTTTTTCCTCAAGCATCACTCTTGTTTTTCCGCACAGAAGCTTAAACTGCTCGTCGGTAAGCCGCTGCACTTCCGGCAGCCCGCGCAGTACCTCAGCCTGCTTCGGTGAAAGCCCTTCCTCCAGCCAGCGCCCGCGTCGGTTGAAAAGAAATCGGAACATCGGCAGTGGGGTTAGGTTTTCTGAGTAGGGGAGATGCCCGGCGTTGTCCGTCCACCGGATGCCGACAATGATGCGGCCCGGATCAGCGGGCCGGCAGCCAGAGCGTAGCGCCGGAACTTAGGGTGATGTCATCAACATGGCCGGCTTCGTTTTCCTCATGCGACACAAAGTGCAGGTGCATGTTGGTGCTGTGATGCGTAAAAATGCCGTGATGGCTGTCGGAGTAGAAGCCAAGCACTTCAACCGGAATGTTAGTGAGCACGCCGTGCGGACCGGTGACCATGTGCTTTTCGTGCGTATGAACCGGGTCGTCTTCGGGCCAGTCGATAACATGCCACACAAGCTCGGCAGCAGTACCGGTGAGGCCAAACGGGAAGGGCTGACGGGTGTCGAGCCCGAAAACTTCAGCCTGAAGTGCTGCAAAAGCTTCCAGCTGTGCAAAGGTTCGAACGGAATCTGCGACGGGAAACCCCTGCCAGTCTTCTACCTCAGCCCAAACCATAAAGGCGGCAGCTTCATCCTTCAAGTCAATGAAAACGGCTTCATCACCCACGGCCCGGTTGCTAAATGAGGTGCCCCGCAGAATCAGAATTTCTCCCTTAAGGTTTTCAAAAGCACCGAGGGCGTAAACGTTGGGGTTCAGGTCGAAACCGTTAAAGTGCAGATGAGCGCTCAGGTTGTTCTGCCGCATGATATTGCGCAGGGCACCGGCGAATTCAACCTGCGGCGACCAGGATGTGAAGGTGTAACGCTCGGCGCTAACGTTTTCGGGTTCAGTCTGTGGGGATTCCGGCGCTGAATTTGTGCAGCCCGAAAGCATGAAAATGCCAAGGCCGGTCAGAATGGCAGAAAACAGGGCAGTGTTTACAAAATTCATATTGATTAATCAGAAATATAGTTGAAAAGCGTCAAAATGGTGGGGGGCCGTCTTCGTCGGGAAGGCGATCGGGACCGGAGGGGAAAACGGGCGGCCTTTTGGAGGTTCCGGGCTCAGAGGGCGGAATTATGGTATCGCTTTCTTCTTCATCCTCAAAAGGAGGGATAGAGCCGCTGTTACCCCGGTCTTCGGAGCCGCCATCGTTGCCAGGTGCGGCATTGTTGTAGGAGGCAAAGTTTTCAAAGCGCGCGTATTGCTCTACAAACTGAAGTTTTACGGTCCCGACCGGACCGTTTCGCTGTTTGCCAATAATTACTTCCGCAACGCCTTCGGTACTTTGCCCTTCTTCGTCGGTCGTTATTTTATAGTAGCTCGGGCGGTAGAGAAAACAGACAACGTCGGCATCCTGCTCAATACTGCCGGATTCCCGAAGGTCACTCAGCATGGGCCGCTTGCTTCCGCCTCGGGTTTCAACTGCGCGGCTAAGCTGCGAGAGTGCAATAACAGGCACGTCAAGTTCTTTTGCAAGGCTTTTGAGGCCGCGGGAGATGGTGGCGATTTCCTGCTCACGGTTGGAGTTGCGGTCGTTTGTATTGCCGCGCATCAGCTGCAGGTAATCGATGATGATCAGATCGATATCGTGCTCGCTTTTCAGCCGCCGGCACTTGGAGCGTAGTTCGAGAACGCTGAGGGCCGGGGTGTCATCAATAAAAATTTTGGCCTTGAACAGCCGGCTTGCCGCATCAATCAGCAGCTTGAAATCATTATCCGTGAGGCGGCCGGTTCGGGCATCCTGCGCGTTCACGCGGCCTTCCATGGTGAGCAGGCGCTGAACCAGCTGTTGTGACGACATCTCCAGACTAAACAGCGCAACAGCGGCCCGTTTTTCGGCCACCGGAAACAAAGCTGCATTGCGGGCTACAGTAAGTACAAACGCAGTTTTTCCCATAGAGGGCCGTGCTGCAATAATTACCATATCCCCGCGCTGCCAGCCTGCGGTCCATTTATCGATATCGGTACCGGAGGGTACGCCGGTGATGCCGCCTTTTTGCCCGCGGATATCCTCAAGGTGCTGAAGTGTTTTTTTGAGGATATCACTCATGTTGTTCGATTCGGCACCGCGCTTGGCGTTGGCAAGCTCGTAAATTGTTCGCTCGGCCTTGTCGAGCATGTCGTAGGGATCCGTGCCGGGGTCGTACGACTCTTTTACTACCTCAGTAAAGGTCCCGATGATGGTTCGCTTGATGGCCTTTTCAGTCAGAATCTGGCAGTGATACTCAATATTCGCGGCTGAACTCACAGAGCGGGTAAGTTCCCCCAAATAGGCAGGACCGCCGATTTCATCCAGCAGTTTGCGGTCGCGTAGCTCGCTTTCCACGGTAATGAGGTCGAGGGGATTGCTTTTTTCGTATAGCTCCTGCATTACCTCGAAAACATGTCGGTGCCCTTTTCGGTAGAAATCAGATGGCTGTAAAAGCTCGAGAGCCTGGGTTGCCGCTTCATGTTCAATCAGCATGCCGCCAAGAACGGCCTGCTCGATTTCGATGGCCTGCGGGGGGAGAATGCCGCCCTCAGAATAAGATACCGGCGGACCATCCTGCCCGCGGGGGCCGGAGTAGTTGCCGGAATTGTTGTTGTAACCGTTACTCATATATTTGGGAGAAAGGCCGGGTTAAAACCGGTGAAGATCGAAAAGGTGAATGCGGTGGTCTATGATTGCAGGTAGGGGAGGAGTACCGGCTCACAGCCGAGGATATCGTAGCGCTGACGCAGTTTCTGAACGTCTTCCCAGGTGTCGCGTTTGAGGTGTTTGTTGCGCAGCAGGGCCGCCGGATGATAGGTTACCATCAGTTCGGCACCACGGTAGGGATGAAAAGTGCCGCGCATATCTTTGAGCGCAGTTGTGGTGTTGAGCAGTGTTTGCGCCGATATAAGACCCAGACACAAAATGAGTTTGGGCTGAATCAGGTCAATCTGCCGCTCGAGGAAGGGCAGGCTTCGGGCGCGCTCTTCGGCGGTGGGGTTACGGTTGTCCGGCGGGCGATGCTTCAGGATATTGGCGATGTAAATCTGACTCCGGTCCACTTTTATCGCGGCCAGAATTTTAGTGAGCAGGTTACCGGATGCGCCCACAAAAGGCTCACCCAATTCATCCTCCTTTGCACCGGGCGCTTCGCCGATTAGCATCAGATCGGCCTTTGGGTTTCCTTTCCCGAATACAAGGCGGGTGCCGGTAAGATCGGTACGAAGCACTGCTGCTGCTTCACACAATTCGCGAAGCGCATCAAGGGTTTTACAGTCCTGCAGGGATTGGATCAAAGTATCAGCTTTTGTTTCAGTTGGGTGTTGTTGGTCGGGTGAAGCGTCCACCGGATTTGGCTGTGACGAGCCGGCAGCAGCAGCCGGATTACCGGATGCTACAATTTTAGCCGGGCTTTCCTGTAGCGGAAGGGCTGCAGAACCCGTAACTGCCGGTAAGGGGATATCACCTACGGGTGCGTAAACCTCATGCTGAGCTTTCAGAAAAGCTTCAACCTTCTTAAAAAGTTCTTCTGGCGTCAAGGGTTGCTGTTCTGACATCTCGTTAGGTGTAAGATGTTGATATATATTGTTTTGCGGAATGGCCGAAAAGGCGGATGCCGAACCTCAAATATAGGGTAAGCACGTCGCTTTATAAAACTTCAATTCGGGTATAAGCAGAAGCGTCAAAATTCCTGAAACCGATCGCGTTCACTCTTAGCGCTCACTGAAGGCAGCATCAATGTCAAAAAGGCCCTGAATGAAGCTGTCCGGCGTGTTTGGGGGCAGACTGTAATAAAAAGGAGTATGCCAGCCTCCATTGTTAAACAACTGAGGTGATTCACCATTGAACCCCTCGCTGCTGTGCCTGAAACCCGCTGAGGCCATGATTGCGGCAGGTGCGGCCAAGTCCCAGAAAGCCGTGCGGCGATAGCTCACAAAACCTTCCGACATTCCGAAAAGCGGACCAACCATATCAACCATCCCCGGCAGATATTTGGCCCGGGTTACGCCAAGTTTTTTGACACGCTCCCGTATTTCTTCCGCATAGCTTTTTATAAAAATCCGGGAAGCAGGTCCCCACTCAGTCAGTTTTGGGTACAGCCTTTCCGGATTTCGCTGATTTTTTTCCAGCCCGGCACCAAAGCCCTTCCATCCGTAAAGCATGGTGTCGGTTTCAGGCCGGTAATGCATCCCCAAAACAGGCTGACCCTCATATACGAGGCCGGCAAGCAGATAGTAATCTTTGCCACCCTTCACAAATGAGTTTGTTCCGTCGATTGGGTCAAGGTACCAAACCAAACCGCTGCCGGCAGGGTAGCTTTTTACTTCATCTTCTTCGCCAACGACAGGCTCAGCGGGAAAGCGTTTTTCAATTGCTTCCCGCAAAAAAGTGTTTGCCCAAATATCGGCAGTAGTTACCGGGCTTTCGTCAGCTTTATAACGAACTTCGGCCTGCCCCATTTTTCTCATATGCATCACATGCAGCCCGGCTTCACGGATGTCAGTTTTAAGAGCTTTAAATCGTTGTTCGAGTTCGGCAGATGAAATTGAGGTGCTCAAAATGAATAGCGTTTTTTATTAAAAAAAGAAGGTGGGAAATTGAATAAATGCCTGCAATCAAACGATAAGCGGAAAAATATAGTTATTTTAATATGTCGATACGACAGAAAATATTGCTTGCGTGAATCACATGGATTAAAAGCAAAATACAGACTAAACGACACTTAAATACCGGAGTTAATTTATGGAATCAAATAAAGTAAGTGAAGCCTTTAACAATGTGCTTGATAAGGCAGGATACGACGAGAGAGTTCAGCAGCTGTCTGACGAAAAAGAACGCCTTGAGCGCGAGCTTTACAAAGAATACCGCAACGCCCGGCGATACGTGCGAACGCACCCCGAACAGGGCGTTGGCCTTGCCGTTTTAGGCGGTGTTATTATTGGTTTTCTCGTAGCCAAACTTTTTGACTAAGTTTAATTTCCCGACACTGAGCGGTCTTTGGTTTCTAAAGCCGAAGACCGCTTTCTTTTTTGTATATTTCTTCCCTTCAAAACGGCAGTTTGCCACAGCTGCCAAAACTTTGTTTTTAAATTAAACCGATGTCTACCAAAGAATTAAGCTATACTTCTGATTTTATCAAAAAACAATTTTCGCGGCTCGACGAGCTGAGGAGGTATCTTTGACTACGATCACAGAAAACTCCGGATTGCAGAGATAGAGCAAAACACACAAGCTCCTGATTTTTGGGACGATCCCGCGAAAGCCCAACAGGTGATGAAAGAACTCACCAATGAGAAATCCTGGATTCAGTCGTGGGATGCCCTTGATGAGCAACGTGAAAATATTGGTGTTTACCGGGAGATGCTTGCCGAAGGCGAACCCGTTGTTGAGGAAATCGAAAAAGAGATCAAAACCCTGATTGCAGGCATCGACGAGCTGGAATTCCGGAATATGCTTCAGCATGAAGACGACCGCAGGGATGCCCTTATCACCATAAATCCTGGTGCGGGTGGTACTGAGAGTCAGGACTGGGCCAACATGCTCTACCGCATGTACACACGCTGGGCAGACAAGGCCGGTTTCTCGGTATCAACTGTTGAATATCAGCACGGAGAGGTGGCAGGTATCAAAAGTGCATCTATTGAGGTTAAGGGTGATTTCGCTTACGGCTACCTGAAAGCTGAAAACGGCGTTCACCGGCTCGTACGGATTTCACCCTTCGATTCAAATGCCCGCAGGCACACTTCGTTCTGTTCGGTTTTCATCTACCCAATTATTGATGATACGATCGAAATTGATCTGAACCCGGCTGATATTGAATTACAGCGCTTTCATTCCTCCGGCGCGGGGGGGCAGAATGTGAACAAGGTTGAAACCGGCGTGCGCCTGGTCTGGACCGGCAAACTCAGCGATGGCACTGAGCCGCGCGTAGTTGCGGAGTGTCAGCAGGAGAGGAGTCAGCTGCAAAACCGTGAAAAAGCCCTTCAGTTGCTCAAATCGCGCATATATACGCTCGAAAAGGAAATCAAAGACGCTCAGCGCAGCGCCCTTGAGGGTACAAAAAAAGCCAATGAATGGGGCTCGCAAATTCGCTCTTATGTGATGCATCCTTACAATATGGTTAAGGATCACCGCACCAATCACGAAACTTCCAATGTGGATGCCGTGATGGAAGGCGACCTTGATGCTTTAATCAAAGCTTTTCTGATGAGCGAATCGAAGTAATTTTTTAAACGGACCGGATGCAGGCATCCGGTCCGTTTTTTTCTTTTCTCCCCTTTTGATGACGGTTGCTCCGGGGCAAATCTCAACTATTGGAATTAATGACACAATTTGACTTTTTGGTGATAGGCAGCGGCAGTGCCGGACTTTCATTTGCACTTGAAGTCGCAGATAAGGGCACGGTCGGCATCATCACAAAAAAAGAACGGGCCGAATCGAACACCAACTATGCACAGGGCGGTATTGCATCAGTGCTTGATACAGCTGACAGCTATGAAAAGCACGTGGAAGATACCCTCGTTGCCGGAGCCGATCTTTGTGACCGGCAGGTTGTTGAAGAAATTGTAAAAAGCGGCCCCGATACCATCCGGAAACTTATTGCCATGGGGGCCGAATTCACAAAGCGGGAGGGAGAACTGCACCTTGTGCGGGAAGGCGGCCACAGCCATAACCGCATCATCCATGCCGACGACATGACCGGCCGCGAGATTGAGCGTGTGCTGCTTGCAAAGGCAGACGAGCACCCAAATATCACTATTCTGGAGCATCACTTTGCCGTTGAGCTGATTACCGAGCATCACCTCGGTATGAAAGTGACCAAATATGTAGATAAAACATGTTTTGGTGCCTACGTGCTTGATACCAATACCGACAAAGTGGAACGGGTGCTGGCACGCGTTACGCTGCTTGCTACCGGGGGTGCGGGGCAGGTTTATCTGCATACAACCAATCCTGAAATTGCGACCGGCGATGGTGTTGCCATGGCATACCGCGCGAAGGCGCGGGTTTCCAATATGGAGTTTATTCAGTTTCACCCTACCTCGCTGTGGCACCCGGAGGCCGATTCCTTTCTCATCTCTGAAGCCGTGCGCGGGCACGGGGCCATCCTCCGGAATACCGACGGCGAAGCGTTTATGGCACAGTACGACCCCCGTAAAGAGCTTGCCCCGCGCGATATTGTTGCACGTGCTATTGATGATCAGCTAAAAAAACGCGGTGATGAGTACGTACTGCTTGATGTACGCCATCTGGGAGAGGCCGAACTCCGAAAGACCTTCCCCAATATTTTCAGCAAATGCCTCGAACACAATATGAATATGGCTGCGGATCTGATCCCCATTGTGCCGGCAGCGCATTACATGTGCGGCGGGGTATGGACCGATATTAACGGGCAAACGACCATTAACAATTTGTTCGCAGCGGGTGAAGTGGCCTGTACCGGGCTGCACGGGGCCAACCGTCTGGCTTCAAACAGCCTGCTCGAAGCTCTCGTCGTTGCTGAAAAGGCTGCGAAAGTTGCAGCCGGGGTAATGAAGCGCACTGATTTTCGTACCGATATTCCTGAATGGGATGATTCAGGAACTTTTGATACCGAAGAGTGGGTGCTCGTTTCACACGATAAGCGGGAGCTGCAGCAGATTATGACCGATTACGTGGGTATTGTGCGCAGCGACCTGCGCCTGATGAGGGCTTTTCGCCGGACCCGTTTGCTGCATGAGGAAGTTGAAAGTTTCTATAAAAAATCAAAGATAAGCGTGCCGGTTTGTCAGCTTCGGAATATGATTGCAGTTGCCTATCTCATCATTCGGTCAGCCTTACTTCGCAAAGAAAGCCGCGGCCTGCATTTTACGACCGACTATCCCAATACTAATGAAGTGGCCGAGCACCACAATATACTTTAGGAGGCTCTCAGGATGATTGTCGCAGGACTTACCGGCGGAATCGGAAGCGGAAAAAGCGAAGTAGCACGTATCTGGAAAGCGTGCGGCGCTTTTGTGATGGATGCCGACACTACAGCCAAAAGCCTCATGGCAACAGACCCGCTGTTAAGGGAAGGTCTGATTGAAGCCTTCGGCGATGCCGTTTTTTTGCCCGACGGAAGCCT
>NZ_JAIUMX010000032.1:0-32928 GCF_022565315.1 Cyclonatronum sp.
CCGCCCTGAAAAACGGGGTCGGCTGTGAGCTTTGCTTCATAATAGGAAGCCATATCCCGGATATGAATCTCGTAAGCGATGCCAGCCTCGTTCATCATCCGGAGCTCATCACCGCCGAGTTCGGCGTAAAGCGTGTTTTCATGAATATGAACGTGATCTATTGCCACACCCATATCCCCTATTTGCTGAATTAAAGCCCTGGTTTCAAAGGGGATGCTTACACGGTACCACAGCTGCTCATCGGGCTCATAACCGGTGCCATTAAACAGCGGCTCACTTACCGGGGCGTGATCGTGAACCTGTTGATGATGGTGCACCTGCCGGGCCTCGGCCGGCTTGCTGATTCCGGAGCATAAGAGAAAAACGGCCGATGCCGTCAGTAACAATTGTTTCAAAAGAATGATGGTCTAAGTGAAGGATTGAGCGCTGCTTCTGAAACCGGGGCATGAATTCAAAAGCGTTTTAACATACATAATCATCCCTTACTGTGCTGTAATACGTTGCAAAGATGCACGCAGCCGGCGCATCATTTCAGGGATAAAATCAAGGTGTTCGGGCTTCATAAATACACTGCGCAGAATGGTGACCTGCTCTGACGGATCGGCACAGTTTACGGACGGAAACTGCTTCACAAAAGCACCGGCATTAACTTTATACAAGCTCAGAAACAGGGATTGCTGCCCCTGCTGCATGGTGTCATGAAAAATATCGCGGCTCAGGCGGGAAATTTCGCTTATATCACCAGCCAACGGGAAATAACAGACGATATCGGTTTCCGGCTGGGCAAGGAGACCGAATGTTTCGCTGTTTTGGAGCTCAGCGGCGAAGCTGCGGGCGGCCAGCAGGCAGTCTTTGAGCATGCCGGCAAAGCGCGATTCGGCATGAAGCCCAAGCACCTGAATCGTAAACCAAAGCGCCGCAGCCGCGGCACCGGCACGCGAACATTCCAGGGTGATTTCGCCTAAGTGAAGCTCATCCGACGAAAAATAGGTGTAGGGTGAGTCGTGCTTGTAAAACCGGCCAACGGACGCATCCCTGAAAAGCACGCAGCCGCAGCCATAAGGCTGCAGGCCGTGCTTGTGCGGATCGATCACGATGCTGTCGGCTTCCCAGAGCGCCTCAAAAGGTGCCGGATTGAACAGGCCGCTGTTTTTGAGCAGGGTGAAGAAGCCACCGTAGGCGGCATCAACATGGATACGCACACCGGCCTGCCTGCAGAGCGGCAGCACTTTATCGAGCGGCTCGATAGTGCCGGTACCGGTCGTGCCAAGGGTCACTACCAGCGTGCCTGCACCTTGCAGCGCTTCCCTGAACCGGGCTTCCCCTTCCTTACTGCTGAGATCCATTGACACAGCCCTGCCTTCCATTCCCAGAACCGAACACATGCGGCTGTGCGTGTAGTGTGCCTGCTCCGAAAACAGCACGGGTTTATCGGGGTGAAGACATCTTGCCACCCAAAGGGCTTCGAGGTTGGCAACAGTGCCGCCGCTCGTGAGGTGCCCGAGCGAAGCCCCCGGATCGTACCCAACCATCCCGGCGAGATCCCGAATCACTTCCTTTTCCATTTGGGAGGTTTCGGGGCCGCCATCGAGGGCATGGTTGTTCGTGTTCACGCTCATCGCTACCGCGTAAGCGAGCCATGCGGCAGGGTGTGGCGGCTTGAGCATCTGCCCGGCATAAGCCGGCTGATGAAAGGGATAGCAGGCCTGCATCCGGGCTATAAAAGCTTCGAAAACAGCCTGCAGCTCAGTATCAGCTGCGTCACCGGCCTGCCCTCCCGCGTGATACCGGGCCGGAATGGTCATGCCCTGCAGTTCAGCCTGCTCAAGCCAGCGCTCAAGCAGCGGAATCAGTTGTTTGTACATATTTCGGATTACGGATGATGAATATTGGCAGCGTAAACATCGCACAAATCAGGGACATAAAAAAACCTGCATCCGGAATTCCGTGCAGGTTTTTTAAAAAGCGGGATGGCTACCGGCTTAGATAAATCTTACCGAAACGCCCAAAGAGAATGTTTGCCGCAGCTGAAGCTTGTTGGATACGTCATCATTATAAAGCATCGTAAAGCGGAAAGTAGTATTCAGATAATTGTTGATGCGCCCGACAATCTCATTGTTGAACGTAAAATCGGAGCGGTCCGGCGATTGACTCGCGTTGCTGAATGTTTCGATGGATGAAATGTAGCGTACGTTTTCAAAAATTTCCTTGTCAAACTTAAGCAGAAATGAAAAACCCAGCTCGTTTTTCACACTTTGATCCGGGCGAAGACCGTATCGCTCCCGGAAAGTAATCGGCTCTCCGTCACGAATACCTGCCTCACCATCGTCCAGCACAAATGTTTGTCTTGCGGAGGCACCAAAATCAGCCGAAAAATAGCTGACCGGCTTGAACGAGATACCAAGAGTTTCTGTGAGATAGGCCGGCGCCATAAATTTCGAAACGGTAAATACCCTGTTCCGATCCAGCCCTTTGTCAAACTGTGATAAAAAATTCACATTGGCAACTACGCTCCAGCGTTCATCGTCCAGAAAATATCTTACCGTATTACGGATGGCAATTTCGTCATCGGTTTTGCGAAAGTCGTCATCAACCTTAGCCTGACCATAAACGAGTCGGGTATCAAGGTTGTACCCCCAGCTGCCGCGCCGGTAAAGCGCATTAAAATTAGTTGCCGCTGTTAGTGCAACGGTATTAACCCCACCCTGCTCCCAGTTTCTGAAACTTGCCTGTGAACCGTTCAGCTGACCGCGGAACTCGAGTTGCCAGGCAGAAACAGAATCCGGGGGCGCTTCGCCCCATTTAATTCCGCCGGCAAAAAGCGGTGCAGTACCGAAAAAAAGAAAAGCCGTCAGCAAAACAAGAAATCGAGAAAATCTCATAACAACAAGAAGTAAGGGTTTTAAGAATAAAGAAGGCAGAAGCTTACGTTAATATATCATCCTAAGTAAAATAAGCCTGTATTGGGTTTTGAAAAAACCGGTTTACAAATCATTAAAAAGAATTTGGGAAACAGCCCGTTCTGTTCAGTTATTCCGCGTAAAAATGCGGTTTCAGGCCGTTTGAGTTTCCCTGAGGAGATGAACTTCCATCTGTCCGCTTTCGTCATTCAAAATTACGTGAACGTGCTCATCGAACTTGGTGGGATATACCAGACCGGTTACAGCTGCAAAAAAAGGAAACCGCCGGTGTCCGCGGTCAACAAGCACAGCAATCCGGATTCGGGATGCTTTTGAAATATCAGGGAAGCAGCCAAGTGCAGCAGAAATGGTACGGCCTGAAAAGAGTACGTCATCAATTACGATCATATCACGGCCGGAAGCAGTTTCGTGCGGACTCAAACTAAGATCCTGTGTTCCGGCATTAACCAACAAGGGTGGTGTTTGCAGCGATTCTGCCATAAACTGCTGAATAAGCCGGGCAACTGCCATTCCGCGCTTGTTGATGCCAACAATCAGCAGATTTTGGGGCTCTGCTACGGTTTCAGCAAGCTGATAAGCCATGCGGCGGCAGGTGCGCATCACATGGCTGCTGTCCATTAAAATGCGCTCAGATATCATTAGGGGCTGTTTTGTTTGGTAACGCCTATTGGAACATGGCTTTAATACTGCCCCATGTACGGCGCACAGCAGTCGAAGTATAATTAACTTCAGCCTGACCAATAAACCGACGTTCACCGTTGGTAAATACAACATTGAGCTCATATACCACAGGCTCGGTATTTCCGGAGTTTCTGAACACATTCCGGTCAAGGTAGGTGTAAAGATTGGGCTGTGATGAAGGCGGCCTCACATCTATGGTTGCCACCGGGATAAAATCCGAATCACGCACCATTTTTCTTAAAAGCTCATAGTGCATCACCCCGCTCTCCTGCTGAACTGTCCATTCAATTTTAATTTCATTTTTTGCGGGATCAGGTATTTCCGCACGAAATTGTGTAACCATCGCAACATTGGCTGCGACGAGCAAAAAAGAAATAAGCGCAAGAGCAAGCGCTTTGAATAAATTGGATTTGTTCATCATAATTCAGGAATATAATGAATCTCTTTCATAAAAAATAAACCGTATCCTAAATACGGAACCTTTTTATTAAGGAATTGAAATCGTTGAACTGCAATTGCCTTACTGCTGTTCAACGATGCTTTACCAAAAATTTGTATGCCCTTAACACAAATGCCCATGCCCGTTTTGAGATTTCTGATTCCCGCCTTTCTTCTGCCTGTTTTCTTTCTGGCCTGCACCACCATCGAAATCCGGGAAAGCGACGCGTTCGACAACCACCCCACCGTTACACCGCAGAGCTACAACTCTGAAATTTTTACCCTGAGCGAGCACACGGTCGAAACCGAAGACGGTGAGGCACTGAATGCGTGGCACCTGCAGCGGGAGGGCGCCCTCGGCACAGTGCTGTATTTCGGCGGCAACGGTTTTCTGCTGGTTAAGTCCCTCCCCTGGATTCAGGCCTACGAAACCCTGCCGGTCAATCTCGTGCTCTTCGATTATCGCGGCTACGGGCTCAGCACCGGCTCGCCTTCGGTTGACGGCATTTTCACAGACGCTCAAAGCGTGCATGAATTTCTCATTTCCGAGCTGAATGCCAACCCGGAGCGCATCATCCTGCACGGGCATTCGATGGGCAGCCTTGTTACCGGGCGTATGCTCAGTGAACTTAATCCGGCGGCTTTCATCATGGAAAGTCCCATCACGGAAATCAACGACTGGACCCGCAGGCTCGTGCCGCTGCTGCTGCGCCCCTTCATCCGGTTCCGCTTTGACGAGGCCATCTCACAGCAAAACAATCTCACCCGCGTTGCCGCTTCTGAGCTGCCGGCCCTTTTCATCACCGGCACCGAAGATCAGATCACGCCTGAACGCATGGCAAAGCAGCTTTATGAGGCTTCGCCATCATCCGACAAAACCCTCCGCCTCATCGAAGGCGGCGGGCACAACGACCTGCCCCTAAGCCAGCACTACCGCGATGCCCTGCTCACATTTCTGGAAGGCGTTTTACTTCCGTAAGGTGTAGGGTGATGTGCTCACAGCCCTTATGCCGGTTTCCGGGTAAGTCTGAAACCTGCTGAAGTTTACGCGTCTGTGTTGTTCAACATTTACCTGCCAAATAAAAAAGGCTGCCCCTGTTGAGAGGGCAGCCTTTTTTGGTTCATCAAATCGGCAGGTCAGCTTCAGGCACCGGCTGATTCTTCCACCGTGGCACTGCTTTCGTAGGTGCTTACATCGGGGCAGCTGCAAACGAGGTTGCGGTCGCCGTAAGCATCGTCGATGCGGGTAACGGTCGGCCAGTACTTCGATGCTCCCACCCAGGGCAGCGGATAGGCAGCCTGCTGACGCGTGTATTTGTGGTTCCATTCATCAGCTGTTACAACAGCTGAGGTATGCGGCGCCAGCTTCAGTGGATTGTCTTCAGCATCGGCACGACCTTCGGCTATATCTCTGATTTCATTCCGGATGGCGATCATCATATCACAGAAACGATCGAGCTCAGCCAGTGATTCGCTCTCGGTTGGCTCAATCATGATGGTGCCTGCAACCGGGAACGACATGGTCGGCGCGTGGTAGCCGTAATCCATCATCCGTTTGGCAAGGTCAACCGCTTCGATACCGCACTCCTGCTTGAAATGCCGCAGCTCGATAATCATTTCGTGTGCCACGCGGCCGGTTTCACCGGTGTAGAGCACGTCGTAATGACCCGCAAGCCGTGCCTGAATATAGTTGGCGTTCAGAATCGCAAGTTTAGTTGCATTCGTGAGGCCTTTGGCGCCCATCATGCGGATGTAAGCGTAAGAAATAACCAGAATGCTCGCGCTGCCAAACGGCGCAGCAGAAATGGCGGTCGTATTGGTCGGTGGGTTGTCGAGGGTGAAGTGGCCTGCCACAAACGGCGCAAGGTGCTTCGCAACACCGATGGGACCCATGCCTGGTCCGCCGCCGCCGTGCGGGATGCAGAAGGTCTTGTGCAGGTTCAGGTGACAAACATCGGCACCAATCAGGCCCGGGGAAGTAAGGCCAACCTGCGCGTTCATGTTGGCACCGTCCATATACACCTGCCCGCCGCACTCGTGAATGATGTCACAAATTTCACGGATGGCCGACTCAAATACGCCGTGCGTTGAGGGATAGGTCACCATCAGCGCTGAAAGCTCGTCTTTGTGCTTGAGAGCTTTTTCACGCAGATCATCTACGTTGATGTTGCCGTTATCGTCGCACTTGGTGATGACGACCTTCATGCCGGCCATTACCGCGCTTGCCGGGTTGGTGCCGTGCGCCGATGACGGGATGATCGCTACATTCCGGTGCGTATCGCCGTTTGCATGGTGATAGGCACGGATGGCCATGAGGCCCGCATACTCGCCCTGCGCACCGGAATTCGGCTGAAGCGATACGGTGTGGAAGCCCGTAATTTCAGACAGCCACTCGGTGAGTTCATCCAGCATCTGCTTATAACCCAGCGCCTGATTTTGAGGCACAAACGGATGCAGACCGTTCACATTCGGCCAGCTCACGGGGATCATTTCCGTGGTTGCATTCAGCTTCATGGTGCAGGAGCCGAGCGAGATCATGGAGTGCACCAGCGATAGGTCGCGGTTTTCGAGACGCTTGAGGTAGCGCAGCATTTCATGCTCGCTGTGGTAGCGGTTAAAGACCTCATGCGTGAGGTAGCTGCTTGTGCGGGCCAGCGAAGCCGGGAAGCTCACTGCAATATCTTCGGCGGCCGTTTCGAAATTAAAAGCCGCTTTGCTGCCGAGCACCGTCGCGAAAATGTCAACGATGGCGGCCACGTCTTCAGGCTCTTTTTTCTGATCAAGTGAAATGCCGATATGCGCCGTGCTGAAGTAGCGGAAATTCACGCCCCGGGATTCTGCCTCTTTGCGGACGGCATCCCGGAAACCGGGTGACTCCACCTCAATTTTCAGGGTATCAAAATAGGTTTCATTCAGCTGCTTCAGTCCAAGTGCGGTGAGGCCTTTTTCAGCCAGTTTTGCCATCGCATGGATGCGGCTCGCAATGCGCTTCAGGCCTTCGGGACCGTGATAAACCGCATAGGCGCCGGCCATTACCGCGAGGAGTACCTGCGCAGTGCAAATGTTGGAGGTCGCTTTTTCCCGGCGGATGTGCTGCTCGCGGGTCTGCAGCGCCATGCGGTAGGCCGGCTTCCCGGTCCGGTCAATCGAAACGCCGATCATGCGGCCGGGCACCTGACGCTTGTTCTCTTCCTTAGTGGCGAAGTAAGCGGCGTGCGGACCGCCGTAGCCCAGCGGAATGCCGAAACGCTGCGTGCTGCCAACCACAATATCCGCGCCCATCTCGCCGGGTGATTTGAGCAGGGTGAGGCTCAGCAGGTCAGCGGCTACCGTCACTTTGATATCGTTGGCCGCAGCACCGCTGATAATTCCGCTGATATCCGACACCGCGCCGTTGCCGTCGGGGTATTGCAGAATGATGCCGAAGTAAGATTCATCCGAAGGGTCGAATGCTGAGAGCGGTGCAATATGCAGTTCGATGCCGATGGGCTCCGAGCGCGTTTTCAGCAGCTCGATGGTTTGCGGGAAGCAGGTATCAGCAACGAACAGGCGCTCAGCTTTGCGGCGCTTGCCCTTGCGGATGGCGTACATCGTGCTCATGGCTTCCGCAGCGGCTGTTGCTTCGTCGAGCAGGGATGCATTTGCGATTTCCATGCCGGTGAGGTCAATCACCATGGTCTGAAAGTTGATCAGCGCTTCAAGGCGACCCTGTGCAATTTCCGCCTGATAGGGCGTGTAGGCTGTGTACCAGCCCGGATTTTCCAGAATATTGCGCTGAATAACGGGAGGCGTTACGGTGTCGTAGTAGCCCAGCCCGATGTAGGTCTTGAAGAGTTTGTTCTGAGCCATAATTCGGCGAAACGAATCCAGGAAGGCATGCTCGCTCAGGGGCTCAGGCAGATTTAATGGCTTGGTCAGTCGAATCGAATCCGGTATGGTTTGTGAAATCAGCTCATCAACAGATGAAACACCGACGGCATCAAGCATGTGCCTGACATCGCTTTCGGTTGCGCTGTTGTGGCGAAATTCAAACTTCTCACGATCAAATAATGAATTCATAGTTACAGGTTGGTTTCCTTAAATAGTGGCATCAAAAAAATCAGCTGAATGGTTGGGCTTTTCCCAACAAAAGGCCGTGAATTATGATTCAGATTTAGAATTTCAAAATACGGATTTAGCAGCTCAAAAAGCGCTTTGGGAAGTGCCTGAATTAAGTCCCCCGGCCATGCTTTCCCGTTGATTTGTTTAGGGATTGAAGTCCATGCGTTTAGCGCCCCCTCTCCTCCGGTAAGCGGCCCTGCTCACTGCGCAGCCACTCGTTGTTGCGGCGGTTTACATCAGGCAGCTGACTAAACGGATCAATCCGGATGTGGTCAATGCGTTTGTTTGCGCGGTGCAGGAAGGTATGCTCCCGCGAGCGGTGCCACACTTCCACGGGGAAGCGCAGCAGCTCATCGCTGCCGTCGGCGTAGGTGATGCGCATCACCACAGGCATCACCAAATCGCCGGGACTACTGATGGTGATGAAGGCGCCTTCGTAGTCGTCAAGGCTGTCCACGAAGTCCTCAACCTGATCTATGGAGAGGTCGATCTGCCGGTTTTCGTAGAACCAGCCGCGCCAGAACCAGTCGAGGTTTTCACCGGAAGCATCATTCATCGTCCGGAAAAAATCGATGGGTGAAGGATGCCTGTAAGCCCAGCGCTCAATGTAGCTGCGGAAGGCAAAATCGAAGGTCTCTTCACCCAGCACGTAATTGCGGAGCATCAGCAGGCCCAGGGCCGGTTTGAAGTACGATACAAAGCCGAGATGCTGCGGCCGGATGCGGTCGGGATGCGTCATGATCGGTTCCATATCCGGGTTGCTGAGCTGCGGCACAAACTGCTGCATGGAACGGATCCAGGTCGGAAACTCGCCGTTGTTGAATGCCTGCGTGCTGAGGTGCCCGATAAAAGTGTTCAGACCTTCATCCATCCAGAACCATTTGCGCTCGTTGCTGCCCACAATCATCGGGAACCAGTTGTGCCCGAATTCATGATCGGTAACGCCCCAAAGCGAAGCGCCGCCGCGGTTATAGCCGCAAAACGACACGCCGGGATACTCCATGCCGCCCACTACGCCGGCAACGTTGATGGCCGCATCCCAGGGATACTCGTACCACATGTGCGAGTAGTGATGGATGCTCGCCTGCGTGAATTCCGTTGAGCGTCCCCACATTGAGGGGCCTGCGCTTTCAGCCGGGTAGAGCGACATCGCCAGCACCCGGCGGCCGCCTGGCATTTCCACCCCGGCCGCATCCCAAATGAAGCCGCGCGAAGCCGCCCATGCCACATCGCGGGTGTTTTCCATGCGGTATTTCCAGGTGAGCTCTCCCTGTTGAACCGGCCTGTTTTGGGGCAGGCCAATTTCCTCAGGGGAAATAATCATCACCGTTTCATCCGATGCACGCGCTTCCGCGAGCAGCTCAATCTGCCGCGCAGTGAGCACTTCTTCCGGATTCAGCAGCGTGCCCGAGCCGCCGAGAATAAAATCCCACGGCACGGTTACGTGAAATTCGATATCTCCGAAATTGCGGTAAAACTCTCCGGCGCCGAGGTAAGGGCGCGTGTTCCAGCCGTTGATTTCATCATACACCGCCATGTTGGGGTACCACTGTGCGATGGTGTAAATCCATCCGTCGCGCAGCTCTATGCGCCCCATGCGGTCGGCTCCGAATTCGGGTATGCCGAAGGCGTAGGTAACGCGCACCTCAAGCTGCGCGCCGTTTCCGGCAAGCGGCTCGTTCAGGTTGATGCGCATGCGCGTATCCCGGATGCTGAAATCGGGCTCGTAGCGCTCGCCGTTATGCATCACTTCCACCCGGCTTATTTCGTAGCCATCGGCGATGCCCCTACCGGTAAAGCGTCCGCCCCCCGGCGGGGAAACCCGCGCCCCTTTGGAATCCTCGCGAAAGAGGTTTTGCTCGAGCAGCATCCACAAAAAAGCAAGCTCTTCCGGGCTGTTGTTGGTATAGGTGATGTGTACCTCGCCCTCAATCCGGTGCCGTTCAGCATCGAGGCGCACGTTTATGAAATAATCCGTGCGGTTTTGCCAGTAGGAGGCGGAAGGAGCCCCGCTTGCCGTACGGTTAGGCGGCATTTGCTCCAGGGTGAGGGGGGCAAACAGCGCGTGAAGTACCGGATCAGCCTGCGAAAAGGCGGCTGACTGCGGCAGCATGAACAGAAGCGCAAAGATGAAAGAAATGCTGATGATGATTTTCATAAGGGGCTGAAAGTTGGCGGTTTATGAAGATGGAGCGTATCGCCGGAGTGTAAAACAACAAAAGCCCGCAGGGGGCTTTTGTGTGATGCCGAGACTGATCAGAACAGCCGGAAGCTGTGCCTTGCCTTTAGCCGCTGCACGAAGGCGACCATCAGGTCGGAGACGCCCTGCACGTCGGCCAGATGTACCATCTCGGAGGGCGAGTGCATGTAGCGCAGCGGTGTGGAAACCAGCGCCGACGGGATGCCGCTCCGGTTGTGGAAAATACTGTCGGTATCGGTGCCGGTACGTATGCTCGAGGCTTCGTGCTGAACCGAAATGCCGGCTTCAGCAGCGGCTTCAACCAGCAGCTCAACGACCTTCCGCTGATTCGCAGTACCGTGTGTGATGGCCGGACCCTCGCCCAGTTTCACCATGCCGTGCTCTTTGGGGTTAATGCCCGGGCTGTCGGTTGCGTGCGTAACGTCGGTTACCAGCGCGACATCCGGGTTGAGCCGGTAGCTCATCATCCGGGCACCAAATCCGCCGATTTCCTCCTGCACCGCATTCACAACCACGACATTCACCTTGAGCTGATCGCGCATGGCTGCCAGCTTTTCGAGGGCCGAAGCCACAATATAGCCGCCGATGCGGTTGTCAATGGCGCGCGCTACGAGCAGCTCGTCAGAAAAGAACTCCGGCTCATCCACGTAGGTAATGGGGTCGCCGATCTGAACCATTTCGAGGGCTTCTTCGCGGGAGGTCGCACCGATATCCACGAACAGATCTTTCCAGCCGGGTGCCTTGGTATCGGTGCGGTCCTGCAAGTGGATGGCCGTGCTGCCGATGAGTCCGCGCACCACACCTTTGGCTGCGTGCACCGAAACCTTGCGGGCCCGGGCAATAGCCGGATCGCTGCCGCCAATGCGGCTGATGTACACGAAGCCTTTGTCATCAATATGCTGCACCACCATGCCGATTTCGTCGGCATGGGCTTCGAGCATCACGGTGATGGCGTCAGGGTCAACATCCAGAAAAGCCGCTGCCGAGCCGTAGGCATCGGTAAGCGTGCGGTCGGCGAAGCCTTTCACGTAATCGAGCCACACCTGCTGCCCGGCCGATTCATAGCCGGTCGGGCTTGGGGTGCACAGCAGGGATTCCAGGAAATCGAGTTTCTCAGGAGATATCATCAATCAAAAATAGGTTCAGAATTTAGGTTGCAGGCGAAAATCAGGCCTGATCGTCGGTATAGATGGAGGCAATCAGATCGGCGTACTGTTTTTCGAGCACTTTCCGCTTCACCTTCATGGTTGGGGTGAGGATGCCGTTTTCTACTGAGAACGGTTCCTGAATCAGGCGGAACTGACGCACCTTCTCATGCGAAGCCAGTTTTTTATTGATGGTTTTGAGCTCGCGGTCGAAGAGCTTCTTCACCTCATCCATCTCCATGATTTCCTCATCCTTTCCGGCGCTGATGTTGTTGGCTTTCAGGTAGCCGCGCAGCGCTTCAAAGTCGGGCACAATAATAGCCGACATAAACTGCTGCCCCTCGCCCACAACCACAGCCTGATCCACATACAGAATCGTTTTGATGGTATCCTCAATCGGGCCGGGATAAATGTTCTTGCCGCCGGCGTTCACAATCATGTGCTTGAGGCGGTCGGTGATCTGCAGGTAGCCATCCACAAAACGCCCGATATCGCCGGTGTGGAACCAGCCGTCGGCGTCGATCACTTCCTCGGTTTCCTTTTTCTTGTTATAGTAGCCCTGCATCACATTCGGGCCCTTGCACAAAATTTCGCCCTCATCGCTGCTCAGCGAGCTTGGGTAATCATCGCCGCTGAGCTGCGCAATCAGCTTGCCGTCGCTTACGCGCTGAATGCCAACAGTTACGCCCGGCAGCACGTGCCCGACTGTTCCGTAGCGTTCAGCGCCAACCGGGTTCACATTCATTACCGGAGAAGTCTCCGTTAGGCCGTAGCCTTCCGTAATGCGCAGACCGGCAGCCTGGAAAAACAGGCCGATTTCGGAAGGAAGCGCGGCTCCGCCGGAAACAAACAGGCGAACGCGCCCGCCGGTGCGGTCCTTAAGTTTATCGAAAATGAGTTTATCCGCAATTTTCTTCTGCAGCTTAACCAGCGGGCTTTTTGAGGTGATGGATTTCTTGCCCACACCAATCCCCCAGTTGAACAGTCCCTGCTTCAGGGATGAACCGGCCTGTACGTTTTTGAGCACGATGTTGTACATCTTCTCAAACAAACGCGGCACGGAAACCACAACGGTCGGGCGCGCCTCGGTCAGGTTTTTGGAAACCGTATCAACGCTTTCGGCATAATAAATTTCGGCACCGCCCGCGAGCATGGCATAATAGCCTGCAACACGCTCAAACGCGTGACACAGCGGCAGGAACGACAGGGTGCGGTCTTCCTCGCCGATAGTAATCACTTTGTGCGCAGCCTTCACATTGCTGATCAGGTTGCCGTTCGAAAGCATCACGCCTTTGGGGTTACCGGTAGTTCCGGAAGTATAGATGAGTGTGCTCAGGTCGTTTTCAGTAACAGACTTGAGCGTTTCCTGGATTTTATCAGCAAGCGACGGATATTTTTGCCGGCCTGTTTCGATAACATCGTCAAAGAGCAGTGCACCGCCGTCTTCCAGTAGTTTTTTATTAGGCGGAGTATCAAAAGCAATGAGGTGCTTCACCGATTTAATGTTCCCTTTAATCTGAACCGCCTTCTTGAGCTGAATACCGGTCGAAACAAAAAACAACTTCGAGCCGCTGTCATTGATAATATATTCCACCTGCTCGGGCGGCAGGGTTGCATACAGGGCTACATTTACCCCGCCAACAATCTGACCCGCAAAATCAACCACAGCCCATTCATAGCGGTTTTCACTTAAAATGGCGAAACGGTCTCCCTTTCCGAGGCCTGCATCCATCATATAAGCTGCAAGCGCGTAAACATCTTTGGTAAATTTTTCCCATTTAATTTCCTGATAGGGCTCGTTCGAACCGGGCTTAAATGCGTAGGCGGTTTTGTTTCTGCCCTTCGTTTTCAGGGAGAGCTCATAAAACAGCTCCGGAATCGTGTTGAAGTCAACAATGGTAGGCATATTGGGTAAGGTTGGTTTCCAAATAGAAGGTTAAAGCCGGCGCTGCCTTTTGCCTGCGCTCAGCGATCCGTATCGTTTCAAGATAATCTAAAATGCACTAAAAAGCTGATTTTACAAAATGCGCTAACCCCGCTGTCTCTGCCGTTTTAAAGCCTGTAAAGCGCTTTCTGAAAGGTAGTTTTTAGCACTGATTGTTGTATTTTAATCAGTCAAACCCAATAATCCAGTTTCGGTAATTGAGCTGACCCGATTTTTGCTCCTTAAAGGTTTTTCCGGTGTAATCATTCCGGTGAGCTTCCCTTAAGCGTTCTTTAGGCGATCGGTTGCTTTTTGCTGAAATGCTCAGATTTTTTTCTTAACTCATGGCAACACCCGCACTACAGGAAACCATCGAAGAGGTAAAGGGAATTTTCCGCGAATACCTCAAAACCAACGGTCACCGGCAAACACCCGAGCGCTTTATGGTACTTGAAGAAGTGTACAAAAGCGACGGCCATTTCGATGCCGATGATATGTTCTTCAAAATGAAAGATACCGGCTACCGGGTTTCCCGTGCTACGGTGTATAACACGCTCGATCTGCTCGTTGAGTGCGGCCTCGTACAACGGCATCAGTTCCGGCAAAATCAGTCCTACTACGAGCGGGCCTACGCCTACCGGCAGCACGACCACATCATTTGCGACGAATGCGGTGCCATCATGGAATTTTGCGATCCGCGAATTTTCGAGATTCAGAGCCTGATGCAGCGCCTGCACGACTTCAGAATCAGCGGTCACTCCCTGCATTTTTACGGCAAGTGCAACAATCCCGACAGCTGCGAACGCAAACCCGACCTCAAGCTGAAGGAATCGCGCAAGGAATAGGGCGCGCTTATTTATTTTTTCTGACAGGGTGATGTGCTTCCGGGCCTTCACCCTTTTTTTGTGCCCGAAATCAGCTGATTTTGGTCTGCTGAATGAATTTCTTCGAGGCCGAACGTGAACCCGCAAAACCCAGCAAAATCCCGAGGACTACAAGGGTCCCGCTCAGCCAGTACCACTCGCCCAAAGGCCAGCTGAGGGCATCGAGCTGCGGCAGCCATGCCGGCAATCCAAATGCAAAAATCAGCCATACAAAACCCGCCCCGATCAGCCCGCCAATGAAGCCCTGCAGGCTGCCTTCAACCATAAACGGCCGTTTAATGAAGCCGTTCGTTGCCCCTACCAGCTTCATCGCCTTAATCAGATCACGCTTGGCGTAAATGGTGAGGCGTATGGTGTTGAACACCAGAATAAATGCCACAAAACTGATAAAAAGCCCGAAAAACGAGCCGGCAGCCACAAATACCGCAAGCCGCTCTTCCAAAAGCTCAAGACCGCGCTGATTAAAGCGCACTTCCTCCACGCCCCGGAGTTGGCGAAGTTCTTCAACCAGACTCACAATTTCTGAGGCTCCGGCTTCCGGCCGTACCCTGATCAAAAAACTTGCAGGCAGGAAGAGTACTTCCCCAAAGAGCTCACTCTCCGCGCCAAACTCCTGCCGGAAGCGGTCCATAGCCGCCTCCCTGCTGATGAACACCGCCGTTTCAACCACGGCTTTTGACCGGATTTCGGCACCCATTTCATCCATGCGGCGGTCGCTGAGATCCGCCAGAAATACTTCCACCTCCACCTCCTGCTTAATGGCCTGCGCAAGCTCAAAGGCGTTGGTGCTCACCCGGGTGAGCACACCAACCAATACAACGGCCAGGGTGATGGCCAAAACCGACGAAAAAGCCGACAACCGCGCCCGCCGGAATCCGGCAAGTCCTTCACGCATCACATAAGAAAAGCTCATAAATCAGGCGGCCAAATTTTAAAAGTCGGTGTTGAATTGGTGTCAAAATTGCTGAAGCTCAAAAATAAGACCTCTTTGGTTTTGTACACGTTTTTTTTCGCGACAAGGTATTTGGGTTTCGGGGGATGTGTTTCCGGGCCTGAGCCCGCTCCGTACTTAATTCCGGATGATCCAGCGGATCGCGATGCGGAAACGCCGGGGCGGCATGGGATAGCGTGCCGTCTCGAAATAACCGAGCTGACCCAGCCCGTCGAGCAGGTTTTCGTAGCGCAGCTGCACCATAATCATGCGCACCCGCGCAGAAGCCTCGAGGTCGAAACGGTAGTAGGCCGGAATGGCCTGATCGGGGCTCAGCGGATCCCAGTAATCCAGCTCGGGGTAGTACACCGGGCTGTGAAAAGCGTTGGGAGAAAACGTGAGGCTGCCCCCGATTTTGGCATAAGTGGCAAAATTGAGGAAATAGTTTTTGAGATAAAAGTAGGCCCGGTTCGTGTTCCGCAGCCCGCTCTGATCCAGAAACTGATTTTCGGCTCGGGCTGAGTTGCTGAAAAACCGCTGAATGGTAGCCGATAGCCCGGCCTCCAGATAAGGCGTTTCGATATCGGCAAAAAGCTCGGCACCGAGCGACTGATAGGCGTCGATGTTCTGGAAAATGCCGGTTTCGGGGTTAACAACAATCGGGCTGCCGATGCGCGAGCCGTACACCCGAAGGCCGAGGGCATCCATCCAGCCACGGCCCCACACCAGGCCGGCCTCTGCCCGCACAATCTGCTCCCGGCTGAGGTCCGCATCCCCCAAAAAATCCTCGCCGAACCAAAACAGCTGCTGAATGGTCGGGACGAGCTGTCCCACGGCGAGCGACTGCCAGAACTGCCAGTTGCGTGCAGGCCGCACATCGAAGCGGTAGCCGGCCTCGAAGCCTGTCTGTCCGTCGGTTCGGTAGCTCACTTCCGACCAGCCCCCGATCTGCACGGCCTCAGCGGGCGCAAAAGCCAGCCGGAGCCCGGCCGTTACATCCGTCCAGGCCGAGCGGTTAATCAGGGTGTTGCTGTCATCATCCAGCACGGTTGCGCGCAGGTGCAGCAGCGGCTGAAGCTCAAAAGGCCCGCGTTCGATGCGGGTATCGGCATAGGCACCATAGCTGAAGGCCCGGTAGAACAGGCGGAGGTCGCTGTTGAAGAAAATCCGCCGGTCGCGGTTATGGTACAGGTGCAGCCGGCTCTGCTGCTCGCTCGTTTCATCGGGCCGGTGGAAGAGGGAGGCCGATATCATGCTCTTGCGCGTACTTGAGCGCGCAGTCGTGAGGCGCACCGGCGTGAGCAGCGGCTCGAAATTGAACAGGTTCATGTCCGGGATGGTGTAGCCGTCTGACTCGTTCATCTGAAAGCTGTTGTAGAAAAGCTGTGCCTGTGCCGACCATACCTCGTTGAGGTAGTGCGTGTACCGTACTGCCGCCTGCCGGGCATCGAGCGAACTCCGGCGGTAGTTGCCGTTATCGTTGTTGCCGCGGTAGGCCAGCTCGATGTTGCCCGAGCGGTTGACGTTCCGGGAGAAGATGACCTCAGCCCGGCGCACATCGTTACTCGTATCCTCAAAATTGATCCAGGTCAGGGGCGTGTTCAGGTAGTAGCGGCGGAGCGTGTACTCGCCCGTGTAGCGGATGCCGCCCTCCTGCTCGCTGTAGAGCCGCATGCGGTCGAGCGGCAGAAAATTGCTGTTCATGGCACCGCTCACGGTGTTGTTCATCGGGATGCCCTCAAACAAAAAAACCTGATGCCGCGGCTCGATGGCCCGGAACAAAATCGCATCGTTGCGGCCGTGCGACCCCAGCCGGAACGAGATGGCGCCCGGCTGCGCCTGCCGTCTTTCGGCCAGGTTGTACCACTGCTCCCAGCGCTGAAGGCTGTCGCTGAACACCTCCCTGAAGCCCGGATTAAGCCCGACCTGCTTGGGAATTACAACCGGCTGCGGACGGCTGCGGGATTCTGAATCGGGCTCCTGCGGGTTGGTGAAGCGACCGCGGCCGGTTGGGTCGAAGCTGCCGTTTTCGAGCGTATCGGGCAGTACCGGCGTTTCGGTGCGCAGCGTATCCGGACCGGCAGGCGGCTCAGGCGGCGGCAGGGTGTCGGGCACGGCCTGCCACAGCCACAAAAGGGACGCTATGAGAAATGCTGAACTCGGCATCGGTGCGCATCACCCTATAATTACAGGGGCATCGTAGGGCATACGCGTTACGCCCGTGAGCACCCTGCGCGTGATGTCGAGCGCGACCAGTGCAGTGCGCTCCTTGTTCATTTTCCGGTTTTTGAAAAACTGTGCGCGCATGGCAAAATGGCGCTCGCCGTCGTAATAGCCAAACCAGACCAAACCGACCGGCTTTTCTTCGCTTCCGCCGCCGGGACCGGCAATGCCCGTTGTGGAGAGGCCGATATCGGCGCCCAGCTTCTCAGCCGCGGCTTTCGCCATAATCAGGGCTGTTTCTGCGCTCACGGCACCGTGCGCTTTCAGCACGGATTCAGGCACATCGAGCAGGGCCGTTTTGAGCTCGTTCTGATAGGCCACGATGCTGCCGTTGTACCAGCCGCTGCTGCCGGGCACATCGGTAATCATGCTCCCGAGCAGGCCGCCGGTACAGCTCTCGGCCGTTGCAATCGTTTTTTTGCTGTGCTCCAGCAGGCGCCCTACGGCAGCGGGAAGGTCATCGCCCTGCACCTCCGAGTAAATGTGCTCGCGGGCTTTGCTGCGGATGTGCTTAATCAGCGGCAATGCCTTTGCCCGGGCTTCCTCGGTCGTACCGCCGGTTGAGGAAATCCGCAGACCAACGCCGTGTGAGTGCGGCAGGAAGGCAAGCTGCACGCCTTCAATCAGTTTGTCGCTCACATCCCCGATTTCGATATCGCTGAGGGTGCTTTCCCCGATGCCGGCAGTCTGCATGTAGTGCCGGAAAATGCTGCCGTTGGTACCGAGCTTCTGTGCAAGCCGCGGCCAGACTTCCTTTTCCATCAGATACTTCATTTCCACCGGCACGCCGGGCAGGGATACGAGGATGCAGCCCTCATGCTCGAACCACATGCCGGGCGCGGTGCCGGCCTTATTAAAAAGCACCTCACAGGTATCAGGCACCTGCGCCTGACCCAGGTTCGATTTTGAGATCGGGATGCCGCGTTTTTTGAAGTTGTACTCGATAAATTCGCGCGTTGGGGTGTGCTCGGTGAAACGGCCGCCGGTGTAGCGGAGCAGGGTATGCTTGGTAACATCATCGTGCGTGGGGCCGAGTCCGCCGGTTATGATGATGAGTTCCGAAACTTTGGCGCAATCCCTGAGGTGATGCACAATTTCAGCCTCGCTATCCCCCACCGTTACGCTGCGAACCGGCTCAATGTCATGCTCCGTCAGGAAGGTGCCGATCCAGGCTGCGTTGGTATTGATGATATCGCCTATTAAAAGCTCGTTGCCAATCGTCAGAATACTTGCTCTCATGGATGAAATGTTGGGGATAATTTTTAAGGGACTCAGGGTGAGGGTTTATCTCACAAAATAACCAAACGGCAGCAGCAGTGCTGTGAAAATACGCAACACGGAAGCGATGCGCGCAGCCGGTTTTTTATTGGTGAGCAATTAGAGTATTTTTCCGGCCAACACTATTTGAAACTCCTCCACATGGCTTTATTTCCAAAAACCAACTTTAACGCTGCTGATTATCCTTCGCTGAAGCGGATTCCGAACCTGCTGACGCTCATGCGGATTATGCTTGCGCCGGTTTTTTTGGTGCTATTCCTGCAGGAAGACTGGATGATGCGTCTTGCCGCGGTTATTGTGTTTACGGTTGCGGCTATCAGTGATTACCTCGACGGATACCTGGCCCGACTGCTCGAGGCCCATTCCGAATTCGGCAATTTCATGGATCCGCTGGCGGATAAAATCCTGACGTTTCTGGGCTTTGCTTCCCTCTGTATTCTCAGCTCAAGCCTGTTCCCCTGGTGGGCCTTCGGGCTGATTGTGGGGCGCGACCTGCTCATAACCTGGATGCGCACCCTGGCCCGCAAGCAGGGCTTCAGCATGAAAACGAGCTACTCAGCCAAACTCAAAACTGCGATTCAGCTGATCTTTCTTTACATCGCCCTGCTGTCGTTCACCCTGCTCATGATACCCGGCATTCGCGGCATTGTGGATTTATGGCTGGTACAGACCGGCGTACTCACCTGGCTTTATTTTGGGGTGATGGCCTTCACGGTATATACCGGCCTCGAATACGTACTCCAAAACCGGGACCTTTTTGGAAAAAAAACCACGCCATCCGCGTAATCTTGCCTTCTGGCTGGGCACAGGCCTGGGTTCGGGTCTTGCCCCTGCGGCACCCGGTACCGCAGGAAGCCTTGCGGCCCTGCCGTTTATTTACGCCGCCGGCGTATTCGGCGGCGCACCGGCACTGGCTGCATTCCTTGTATTCTGGATCGCCGCGAGCCTGTTCACCGCCCCCGGCTTCGAGCGCTGCTACAGCGAAGACCCTGCGCTCTTTGTAGCGGATGAGTGGGCAGGCCAAACCGTGCCCTTCATCGGCATTTCCTTCAGTGGGGTATTTGCGGAAGATGCCCTGCTGCTGCTTGCCGGCTTCGTGCTGTTCCGGATTTTCGACATCCTAAAGCCGCTGGGCATCAATAAAGCGGAAAAACTTCCGTCGCCGCTCGGCATTCTGGCCGACGACCTGCTTGCCGGGGTGTACGCCCTCATCCTGCTTAAACTACTGATTTTCCTAATCTGATCCGGCACAGCATATTCTGAAAAGATTCAACAAAAGGCTCATGATTCAGCAGCCTCACCCGAATCCCACTCTCAAATATTTCCCTCCTGACACAGGCAGAAATTCCTCTTAGTAAAAGATCATTTAGCATGCATTACGTACAAAAAGCGTTTAATTGGTGCGTATTTGCAGTTTTCTGTAAAATGATTATTTTGCCTGACTTGACTTTTCTAAACATGCACTCAAACAGTCCTCTGCATTAACCGTATTTCAGGAAAAACTTCACGCACTGTTTGTCAATTAAAAAGCTAAGCCTGTTACAGGAACAAGCACCATAGCTACAAGATTTTCAAGAGCCTGAAGAAGGCTTTTTTCATATCAGAACGTTTTTAAAGAGATGATCATCAATCAAAAATTCGCGAAAGAGCTGGCTATCAGCCTGCTCGAAATCAACGCCGTCATTTTGCGGCCGCATACGCCCTTCCGCTGGACCTCCGGCTGGAACTCACCTATTTATTGTGATAACCGCCTCACGTTGCGGCATCCTGAGCTTCGTACGGCAATCGCCGATCACTTCACCGCTTTTATCCGGGAAACTTACCCGGATGTTGATGTAATTGCCGGCACCTCTACAGCCGGCATCCCGCATGCCGCCTGGATTGCCGACCGTATGAACAAGCCCATGGCCTACGTTCGCAGCAAACCCAAGCAGCACGGCACTACCAATCAGATCGAAGGCGGCATTCAGAAAGGGGAAAAAGCCGTAATTGTGGAAGATCTCATTTCCACGGGCGAATCCGCCATTTCGGTAGCCAAAGCCCTTGAATTTATTGGCGTTGAAGTGCTGGGCATTGTCTCCATTTTCAACTACGGCTTCGCGCTGGCGCACAGCCGGTTTGAGGAGCGCGGGCTCAGCATTCATTCCCTCACCAACTACGACACCCTGCTCGAAGCGGGTGTTAAATTCGGCTTTGTGGCGCAAAAGGATCTCGAGCTGCTCACGGCATGGCGCAAAAACCCAGAAACCTGGCCTAAGGGCTTTTAGGGGAGAAACACGCGCGGCACGCATCAGCAAGTTCACCCTTTAAGCAGTTCCCAAATGTCATCAGCAGAGAAGCAGAGCGACTTTCAGTTTTGGTCAACAGCACAGCTGCTTGCCATCGGTACGCTTCAGCGCCTGCGGTACAACCGCAGCAGATACGAAACAGAGGATACGCCTCTAACACCGGCCGAACAGCTGGCAGACTTAACCGCACAGCTCGACGCCCTGTGCCTCGACCTGCAAAGCTACCGAAACCTGTATCAGGCCTGCGAAGACAGCGGTGATGAACGATTGATTTCGGGCCTTTTCCTGCTGTTTCAGCGCATCCACAACGGCTGGCACCGGTTTCATCACGAGCTTATCGGGCTTCCCGCCGACCGCATCTCCGGCTTCATCCCTGAAATAGACCGTCAGCGCAGCCTCTGGAACCCCGACGCCTTCGATGAAGCTGAAGCCGATACCTCTGCCCTGCCCGACGGCTTACAGGTTAGCGCCGCCCTGCAGCAAACCATCCGGCTTCGGGATCATTTCGCCGAAGCATGCGGGCTCTGAAGCTGACAAAAAGTCAGCCCGACCGTGCCATAAAAGCTAAAAATGCTTATCTTTAGGTTTGCCTTTAACGGGGCTGTTTAAACCGATCTTTCACACCCAACACGCAATACCCTACCTTGGAACAGAAAACCTATTTTATTGAAACCTACGGCTGTCAGATGAATTTCTCTGACTCTGAAATCGTGAACTCCATCATGTCCGATCAGGGTCACAAGCCGGCAGCCACGCCCGAACAGGCCGATATCGTTTTTGTTAACACCTGCTCCATCCGCGACAATGCCGAGCGCAAGGTTTGGGACCGCCTCAAATATCTCCGCTCCGTTCGGGCAAAAAATCAGCAGGGGCAGATTGTAGGCGTGCTGGGTTGTATGGCTGAGCGCATCCGCGAAAAATTTCTGGACGAAGAAAAACTGGTCGATCTTGTTGTAGGGCCCGATGCCTACCGCGACATTCCAAACCTCCTGGCTCAGGTTGATGACGGCCGCAAAGCCGTAAACGTGATTCTATCCCTCGAAGAAACCTACGCCGATATCGCTCCGGTGCGCACCACCGGCAACGGCGTTACGGCCTTCGTTTCCATTATGCGGGGCTGCGACAACATGTGCTCCTTCTGCGTAGTGCCCTTCACCCGGGGCCGCGAGCGCAGCCGCGCGATAGATTCGATTCTCGACGAAATTCGTCAGCTCAGCGACAGCGGCTACAAAGAAGTTACCGTGCTGGGTCAGAATGTGAACTCGTACAACGACAACGGCACAACCTTCGCCGAGCTCATGTACCGGGCGAGCCTCATTAACCCGGAGATGCGGATCCGCTTCTCAACCTCCCACCCGAAGGACTTCCCCGATGAGCTGCTGAGCATCATCAATGAGCGGCCGAATATCTGTAATTACATCCACATCCCGGCGCAGTCCGGCAACAGCGAAGTGCTGAAGCGCATGCGCCGGCCGTACACCCGCGAGGAGTACCTCAGCCTGATCGAGCGCATGAAGGAAATCATCCCCGGGGTTGCCCTTTCCACCGATATCATCACCGGATTTTGCGGGGAAACCGAAGAGCAGCATCAGGATACGCTCTCGCTGATGGAAACCGTGCGTTACGACCTCGCCTACATGTTCGCCTACTCTGAGCGCGAGCGCACCCTTGCGCACCGCAAGTATGAAGACGACATCCCCGAGGATGTAAAAAAGCGCCGGCTCTCCGAAATCATCGATCTGCAGATGCGCAATCAGGCCGAAGCCAACAAGCAGGAAATCGGGCGCACCCATCTGGTGCTGGTTGAAGGCGAAAGCAAGCGCAACGCCGATCAGCTCAATGGCCGCACGGACACCAACAAAATGGTGGTCTTCGACCGCATGGACTATCAGCCGGGCGAGTACATTATGGTGCGCATTACGGACAGTACTTCGGCTACGCTTAAGGGCGAGCCACTCGGCCGGAGCTCCATTCAGGAATTCAGCCGGATGCAGCAGGCAGAACCGGTTCGGGTTTAAATTCCGGAAATCACTTAAAGGCACGCAGCCATGGGCTCGCTGCCTTTTTTTTCGCTGCAAGTACAAATTGGAATAAAGCTTGTGCGCAAATTGAGTAGCTGGCAAACCTCCAAAAATCAGGATTTGGCTATGAACGACAACATTCGGAAAATTCAGGAAAAGTACGGGCTGATCGGCGATTCCGACAGCCTGATGCGCGTGCTTAACAAAGCGGCCATGGTTGCCCCGACCAAAATCAACATTTTACTCAGGGGTGAAAGTGGCGTGGGTAAAGATGTGATGGCCCGCGTGATTCACGGCCTTAGCGAGCGGAAAGACAAAAAACTGGTGATTGTAAACTGCGGGGCCATCCCCGAAGGCATTATCGAAAGCGAGCTATTCGGGCACGAAAAAGGATCCTTCACGGGCGCAGATCAGGCGCGGCAGGGCTACTTTGAAATGGCCAACGGCGGCACCATCTTCCTGGATGAAATCGGGGATACGCCCAAAAATGTGCAGGTTAAACTGCTTCGCATTCTCGAAAACGGCGAGTATTACCGGGTTGGATCAAGCGTAGTGAGCAAAACCGATGTGCGCATTATCACCGCTACCAACCGCGACCTTTGGGACGACGTGCACAAAGGCCACTTCCGTGAGGACCTCTACTACCGCCTCGATACCGTTACCATCCACATCCCGCCGCTTCGCAACCGCAAGGAAGACATCCCGCTGATTTTCCGGAAATTTGTGGAGGAGTATGCGCGTAAATACGACTCCGTTTTTCAGGGCTTTTCGGATGATGCCAAGGCGCTGCTGGTTTCCTACCGCTGGCCGGGCAACATCCGTGAGCTGCGGAATGTGGCGGAACAGCTGGTCGTGCTGGAAAAATCACAGTTTGTAACCGCTGAAAAACTTCAGAAATACCTCAAAGGGCGGCAGCATCACGGCTCAACGGATAACCTGCCCATGGCACTGGGCAGCAGCGGGTTTAACGACCGCACCGACGACCGCGACCGGCACATGTTCTATGCAACCCTGCTGGAGCTGCGGACCGAAATTTCGGATATCAAAAAGATGCTGGGCACGCTCATTTACAGCCAAATGAGCGGCGATGGTAAACCTCTCCGGTCCCTGCCCCTTCTCGGGGCGCCGGGCAGCACAGACCCGCGCTATCAGCAGCCCTACCGGCAGCAGGGCTGGAATTATGAAAATGACGGCTATCCTGTTGAGAAAGAAACTGCTGCCTCCGGCCACGGAGTACGAAACGACGAGAATGCTGAAATTGCTCACGAAGAGCTGGCCGATGCCCCCTCACTGCTTGATTACCTCCGAAAACTGGATGAGGTACCCTCTCTTGAGCAAACCGAAAAATTTCTGATTCAGTACGCCCTCGAACGCTTCGACGGCAACCGCCGCAAAACAGCTGAAACGCTCGGCATGAGCGAGCGCACCCTTTACCGCAAAATAGATCAGTACGAATTACAACCCTGATAATTTAAACTCCAAGAATGATTCGCACATCTTTCATCAGGCTGAAAATCTGTCTGGCAGCAGCAGCCCTCAGCCTGCTGCTCGCTGGTTGCTTTAGCTACAGCTTTACCGGGGTTTCCATACCTTCAGATGTGCGTACGGTTTACATCCCGTTTTTCCCCGATAACTCCAATTCCGGCCTTGGTTTTTTATCTGAAGACCTCAACGAAGCTCTCATAAACCGATTTGTGAACCAAAGCCGCCTCCGGCTGTCCTCAAGTCCGGATGAGGCCGATATATTTTTTGAGGGCACCATCACAAGTTACCGGAACAGGCCCTTCAGCGTTTCGGGCGAAGACCGGACCGACCTGAACCGCGTGGAAATCACCGTTCGGGCTACCTATCAATACCAAAGCCGCGATGAGGCTGAATGGACCCGAAATTTCAACGGCGTGTTTGAATTCGACCCGAACGAAGACCCGATCGACGGCGAGCGGGAAGCTGCAATAGAAGCGCTTCAGGCCATTGCCCGAAATATGTTCAACGATGCCCTCGGCAGCTGGTAGAGCCAAGCTGCAAACTGTAAGCTGCTAAATTCCCAACTACTTACCGAATCTGACATTTCTTTTTTTGTATGATGAAATCCTTCCCTTTTCCGCTTCCGGAGTCTTTAAAAAGCCATCTTGAGTTGTTTACCCGCAAGCCGGATAAAGCCATCGAAGGACTTCATAAACACCTCAAGCGCCGCGGCAACGATGCCGTAGGCTACTTCCTGCTGGGATGGCTGTACCTGCAATCGGGCGATCAGATTAATGCGCTCAAATGTGCTTCAATGGCCAAAGCTTTTGCCCCGGGCTCGCCCTTCTTCAATTACCTCCCCTACTATTTCCAGCACCCCGATCATTTTGAAGCCTGGCTTCCGGCCTTTGAAAGCAAATACACCGGGCAAAGTATGCATCAGCCTGAGCGCGATCACCGCTTTTTTGTAGATATCGACCGCCTCATTCAGCAGCTGTCAAGCCCCGACGCCACAAGAATTCGCCTGAACGAAAAAGACGATAACAGTTCAGTAAAGCATCCTCCTATAAAACGCGGCGACGACCTTGCAACACTTACCCTTGCCAGAATTTATGAACAGCAGGGCCGCATCGATGAGGCCGTGAAAGTACTCTCTCAAATCGCAGCACGCGATGAAAATCAGGCCGCACAATGCAAGGCAGAGATCAGCCGCCTCAAAGCATCTCGCAGCTGATGCACGTCTTTTCTTTGTTACAGCCCCTGGCTTAGATCTGCCTTATTCCGCCTTCACAAACGGATTAAATTTCTTCTCGTGACCCACAATTGTTTTGGGGCCGTGCCCGCAGTGCACTTCGGTTGCGTCAGGCAGGGTATAGATTTTCTCGTGAATGGATTTTTTGAGCAGCTCAAAATCACCCTTGTAAAGATCGGTCCGGCCGATACTGCCGTTAAACAGGGCGTCACCGGCAATCACAAAGCCGTCTTCTTCAAAATATAACGAGATGTGATCAGGTGCATGCCCCGGGGTGAACAGGCTCAGGAAACGGAACCCGGATACTTCAACCGGCACATCATGCGGAAGCGGCTCAGGTATGAAGCCGAACGGTTTTAGATCGGCTCCGTAAAAAGCGGCCTGTTTGTGCGCATTTTCCCAGAGATAAAGATCCGCATGCGAAAGGTAAACGGGCACCTCATAGCGGTCGAGCACCCGCTGCAGCCCCATTACATGATCGATATGCGCATGCGTGATAACTACAGCCTTGAGGTTCGCTTTGTGCTCTTCGAGCACATCAACCATCTCGTTAAGTTCCGAAGCTTTCGAAAAACCGGCATCTACCAACAGCGCTGCACGATCACGGATTAGCAAAAAGGTGTTTTGGCTAAATGGATTTACTGTAAACGTCTCGACCTGAATCATATCAATAAAAAGGTGCTTGATTGATGGGAAAACTGAAAAAGGGCTGGAAAAACTTCCTCCAATAAAAAAAGGCGAAACCCTCAGAAAGAGCATCGCCTTGATAAAAATCTGAAAGGGTCTGAATTAAGACTTCTTGCCATAGCGCTTGTTGAACTTATCAACACGGCCGGCGGTCGTAATCATTTTCAGGTCTTCATTGTAGAAGGGATGATTTTTGGAATCAACCTCAGCACGGTAGGTACCATCTTTGGTCTTCATAGTGCTGCGGGTTACAATCTCAGAACCATCGCTCATTACAACAGTGATTTCGTTGTATTCCGGATGTATATCTTTTTTGGGCATGATGAACTATTCGTTGCTTGGCTAATTGTAAACAGATTTCAAATATAGGCAAGTTTAGGCTGAGTTGCAATGCAAGCTTGAATCAGCTTTTCTACTGCCTTTCCCGATCTCAGAATGGATCGTTCGGGTCTTTGTCGTCATCGAAATCATCTTCGGTGAAGCCACCGAGTGAACCGAGCATGCTGCCGACCATGTCGCTGTAGGTGGTCGTAAGGTCGAGGTCATCGCGGCCGAGCATGGAGTTCTGATGCAGCGCATCGAGTATCAAATCCATAAAGATGTAGGCTTCGCTTGCTTTCGCGGGTTTTACCTGTCTGCGAACAAGATCTTCGAGACCTTCAACGGCAGAGAGCCGCTTCTGATAGCCGGCCTGCGGCAGATCGTCAGCAAGCTCAACTTTACCCCCCTTGCCAAACCATTGCACTATAGCCTGATAGGTAGTGCCGGCCTTCTTTTTGTTCTGCGGATCGGGGAAATATTTTTTAAAGATGGTGTTCACCGCCTTACCGATGAGTACCTTGGCCACGTTTACAGCACCTTCCTGCTCGCCTTCGTACACGAGCTCGAGCTTTCCGGTGAGGGCCGGCACCATGTGGTACAAATCACAAATGCGCACCGAAACCGGCTCGCCGGTAATGATGCTCCGCCGCTCGGCCGCCGATACCAGCTGCTCCATTGCTGTGATGGTCATACGGGCAGAAACCCCGCTTTTCTGATCCACAAACTCCGATTTCCGCGCTTCGAAGGCCACCTGCTCCACAATTTCACGCACGAAGTACGGAATCGCAAGCTCGCTTCCGTTCCGCGAAACCCAGGCTTCCTGACCGGTGATATCCACACCTACATCAATTGATTTCGGGTAGTGCGTGATAATCTGCGAGTCAATCCGGTCTTTGAGCGGGGTGATGATGTTGCCGCGGTTGGTGTAGTCTTCCGGGTTGGCCGAGAACACCATGAGCACGTCGAGCGGGATGCGGATGTTGAAGCCGCGGATCTGAATATCGCGCTCCTGCATGATGTTAAGCAGCGCCACCTGAATGCGCGGCTGCAAATCGGGCAGCTCGTTGATGGCGAAAATGCCGCGGTTCATGCGGGGGATGAGGCCGTAGTTGATCACAAGCTGATCGGCAAGGCTCCGCTTTTCAGTCGCCGCTTTGATGGGGTCGATATCGCCGATGAGGTCGGCTACGCTGGTATCGGGGGTTGCGAGTTTTTCAGCAAAGCGCTGCTCGCGGGGGATCCAGATGATCGGGGTATCATCACCCATTTCAGCTGTGAGCTGTTTGGCGAACGCGGAAATGGGATTGTAGGGATCATCCATGAGCTCGGAGCCTTCAACAGCAGGGATGTATTCATCGAGCAGGCGGGGAATCATCCGGATGAGGCGGGTTTTGGCCTGACCCCGGAGTCCGAGCAGAATAAAATCGTGTCTTGACAGCAGCGCGTGCTGCAGCTGCGGCAGCACTGTTTTTTCGTAGCCTTTGATGCCTTCAAAAATGTGAGTGCCTTCTTTAATCGAGCGGATCAGGTTTGTCCTGATTTCTTCTTTAACTGATTTGGATTTCCAGCCAGATTTCCTGAGCTCTCCAAGCGTTTTGGCGCTTGTTTCCATAGGTTTCCCGGTTTTTCAAGGTGATGGTTTGCACGGGCGGATGCAGGTTTTCCCGTGCTGTATGCTGACCTTTCAAACCCGCTGGTTTCTGATTTAATTCAGAAATCGCGGCTGTTCATGAAATTTGATGCGCCCGCGGCTTGCGTTCAGCCGGCTTCTTTGCCGGCAACCGCCTTGAGGCTTTGGGTTAGGGCGCGGCTTTTTACGATGGTTTCCTCCCACTCTTCAGCGGGATCTGAATCTGCCGTGACGGCCCCGCCAACGGGGTAAAAAAGCTGCCCCTTACGGCAGATGGCCGTGCGGATCACCACGTTGAAGTCGAAATCGCCCTCCGGAGCTATGTACCCGATGGCACCGCTGTAAATGCCGCGGCGGTAGTCCTCCAGGTGCTCGATATCCCGCATAGCGCTTATTTTCGGCGCGCCGGTCATCGAGCCCATTGGGAAACAGGCCGCAAGCGCCTGCACCGCGCCCGTTCCCTGCCGAAGCCGGCCCTCAACGGTAGAAACCATCTGATGCACAGTCGCAAATTTTTTGACCGTAAACAGCTCGGGCACCCGAACCGAACCCGGCTCACAAACGGCGCTGAAATCGTGCCGCACCAGATCCACAATCATGAGGTTTTCGGCCCGGTTTTTCTCGGAGGCCAGCAGCTCAGCCGCGATGCGCGCATTTTCGGCATCCGTAGGCAGCACGGGCGCCGTGCCTTTTATGGGCTGCGAAATCAGCCGGCGGCCTTCGCGCTTCAGGAAGCGCTCGGGTGAGGCGCAGCAAACGCGGAACTCATCAAAAGCCAGCCAGGCCCCGAACGGCACGGGACCGCGCCTGCGCATGGCCGCGTAAAGGTCGAAGGGGTCGCCTTCGTAGCTGCCAGAAATGAGGCGGCTGAGGTTCACCTCGTAATAGTCGCCCTCGAAAATTGCCCGCTGCGCCTGCTCAATAATTTGCAGGTAGTGTTCGCGCCCGGCTTCTCCGCCGGCATTCAGCCGGAAATCAAAGGGCGGGATGTCCGCTGTCGCACCATCCATCAGCGCGAGCCAGTCCTCCGGCATCGGCGGACCTTCGAGCAGCTCAAACAGGCCGGTTTTGGCCTCGAAGCGCATCACCCTTTCAGGCACCATCATAAATAAATCCGGCGCGCCAATCGGATCGGGATTTTCCGAGCGCAGCTTTTCGAGTCCGTTTTTGAGGTCGTAGCCGAGGTAGCCGAACATCCGGCTTTCGGGGTAGGCCTCCCGGAATGCCTGCAGGGCTTCCCAGGGATTTTTTTCTTTTCGGGTGATGGCTCCTGCGCCCTCACGAAGTATGGTCTCAGAATCCCGGCACTGGAGGGTGGCGCGTGCGCCAGCTGCGATCAGGGCCACGCCCGTATCCTGCGTTTCGAGCATCACGAGCGGGAGGTGCGCGCTGAGCGCGCGGATGAGCGCGTCAATTTGTCCGGGCTTGAGGGAGTGCGGCATCAAAGCGGGCGAAGGGGCTGCAGGTTTTGGGTTTTGTAAGCGTCGAAAATGGTGGTGATGCGTTGCAGCATCGGCAGATCGGTGGCTTTGTGCAGCTCTCCGATCCGGCTCACGACCGCGATTTCCGTGACCGAGTTGGTGAGGAAAACGGCTTCGGCCGCCTCAAGATCGCGTCGGCTCAGGTTTTGTTCCCTCACCGGGATGCCGGCTTCATACAGGGCTTCGATGAGCAGGGCGCGGGTGATGCCGTGCAGAGCGCCGCTTTCGAGCGCAGGCGTGAATACGGCGCTGCCGCTCACCAGAAAAATATTGGAGAGCGCCCCGCAGGCGAGGTTTCCGGCCGCATCCCAAAACAGGGTTTCGCCGAAACCTGCAGCGCGGGCCTGCTGCAGGGCCTGAACCGCGGGCAGGTAGAAGCTCCACTTCACCGAGGGATCGGCTGCTTCCGGCGGTAAGCGGCGAAAATCTCCCGGATGCAGGGCTACGGTTTTGGGGGACGTTTTGAGCTCAGCAGCCGTCATCATACAAAAAAAATCAGCGGGACTCTCAAAATCACGGATGCTGTTCCGGTCGCTGCGCCCGGCCTGAATCCGCACGCGGGCGCTGCTTTCGGTGAGGCGGCAGGCCTCGAGCAGGCGGAAGAGGTCGGCGGCGGCGGATTCCGGGTCGAAAACATCCCGGTGCCGGGCGGCATCGTAGCCGAGCTGATCCAGACCGCGCATCAGGCGCGTAATGTGATGTGCGAAGCCGAGCACTTTCCCGCCGGGGTACACGCGCAGGGTTTCGAAACAGGCCTCGCCCAGGGCGACGGCGCGGGAGTCAGCCGGGATGAGGGCATCCCCCGATGAAACAAGGCGGCGGTTGAACAGAACAGGCTGCTGCATCAGGGCTGCCCTTTCAGGAGGGCGTCGAGGAAGTCGTAATCGGCAGCACCGGTGAAACCGAGGCGCGAGCCAAAGAGGCTGCCGTCGGCGCGGAACGCAATCAGGCTTGGCAGACCGGGCAGGCGCACATCGTTATAATGCTCGGTGCCGTCCACAAAAATGAAGGGGTAGCCGTGGATTTCGGCGATTTCGCGCACAAATTCCGCGTTGTCTTTCACGGCGGCCGAAATCACTACGGCCTGCGGATTGTGGGCTGATATGCGCCGGAAAAGGTCCTGCTGTGCCTCGTCGGAGCGGCCCGACCAGGAAGACCAGAACAGCAGAATGAGCGGCTGCTCTCCGGTGAAGTCGGCCGGGCGGATGTCGCCGGCCTCAAAAAAAGCCGGGTACAGCTGCTCGAGGTGCGCCTGCCCGTCGCCCACGCGCTCGGCAAATCGCTGCTGCTGCGAGCCCATGAAGCGGAGATTGAAGAAGACAATCAGCACCACACAAATGCCCGCTACAACAAGCATAAACGGGATGAAATATTTTTGATCTAATCGCATGGGCGGAATATAGGCAGGGCGGGTGAAAACATCATTAAGCAAACAAACACGGCCGGCTTACTAAGCCGTTTCCGCAAAAAAAGAAGGCCGGCCTGCACCTGGCAGACCGGCCTGTGAACCGGAATCAGCTGTTGCTGATGTTCGCGAAGCTGCGCTTATCCGATCTGGATTTTGCGGCTTACAGCTTCTTCGCTCTTTTCGATGCTCACGTTCAGGATGCCGTCTTCCATCGCAGCCTGAATGCTGTCGCGGTTGATGTTACGCGGCAGGGTGAAAGAGCGGGTAAACTTGCCGTAGCGGGTTTCAACGAGGTGGTACTTTTTGGTTTTGTCCTCGGTTTCACTGCGGCGCTCACCGCTGATGGTGAGGGTGTTGTCCTCAAGTTCGATGCTGATTTCTTCTTTCTTGAGGCCCGGCAGGCTCACCTGAATTTCGAACTTGTTGTCGTGCTCAACGATGTCAACGCCGGGCTGGAAGATGCCGCTGCGGTCGATTGCACGGGTTCCGGCGGCGTTATCGAAGAAGGTATCGAGCATTTCTGAGAAGGTTCTCGGAATCATGTTATCGAGGTTCTGTTCGTTTCTGAATCTTACGAGTGTCATAGCTTTTCTCCTTTTAAAGAGGTGGGTTTTGGTTTGATTTATTAATCAGTTTCACCCACAAAAAGGCAAAGCCTGTGCCAGTGCAAAAAAGCAAACCGCAGCCTGACAAAATAAAAACCCCGCCTCACGAACTGTCAGGCGGGGTTTGCAAAATTTTCAGGAGTCCTGAAGCAGCGTCAGACCGGTGTGCCGAATGGTCAGCCCGGTACTGACAAAGCGTGCAGCAACCTCATTGTTATTTTTTCTTTTGGCTCGCTTTCCACTCGCGGGAAATCATGAAGGCGAGCTCGAGGCTTTGCTCGTAGTTGAGGCGCGGATCGCAGTAGCTCTGGTAGTTGGTGCTCAGGCCCTGCGCGTTGAGGCCGTTGGCGCCGCCCACACACTCGGTGACGTCCTCGCCGGTCATTTCGAGATGCACGCCGCCAAGGATGCTGCCCATCTGCCGGTGAACGGCAAAGCTCTTGCGAATTTCATCCATGATGTCGTCGAAGGCGCGGGTTTTGATGCCGCTCTCGGTCGCGAAAGTGTTGCCGTGCATGGGGTCGGCACTCCACAGCACTTTCAGCCCGCGGCCTTCAATCTTATCGATCAGCTTCGGAAGCTCGGTTTCCACGATTTTACTGCCGAAGCGCGTGATGAGGGTGATTTTGCCTTCCTCGTTGGAAGGATTGAGGAGCTGTACCAAATCCGCGATTTCGTCGATATCGTACGGAGGCCCCACTTTAATGCCGATCGGGTTTTTGAGGCCGCGGAAGTATTCCACATGGGCTTCCTTCGGGTCGCGGGTGCGGTTGCCGATCCAGGGCAGGTGTGTGCTCATGTTGTACCAGCCGTCTTTGTGTGGCGAGCGGCGGGTCTGTGCCGAATCGTAGTACAGGTTCAGCGCCTCATGGCTCGTGAACATTTCGACCTGCCGCAGGTTAACGAGCTCGGTAGGCAGTATGCCCTCCATGAACCGGATGGCGTTGGTGATGGAGCTCACCATTTTGGCGTATTCATCATAAAACTTGTTGTTTTTCATGAAGTTCAATTCCCAGTACTCGGGGTGGTGCAGGTCGGCAAAGCC
>NZ_JAIUMX010000033.1:0-32377 GCF_022565315.1 Cyclonatronum sp.
AAAGGGGCACGCATTCATGGCGCACATAAATCACACACAGGGGTCAGCATCCGCCGGAATGGCAGGCTGAAACTCGCGGCTAAAAGCTACCGCCAGAGGGGGTCAGTATGGACCGGAATATCCAAAGCAGGGTTAATGCCGGCTTTTCGCTGTGGTTGGTTTGGATTTGCTCCGCAGGTTGATTTTGCAGGGTGAATGGCGATGAAATTCAAACGGGTGAGAACCCGATTCATAGGTCATTTATGCAAACGCCTGCTGCCGCATCTTCCATCTGAATCAATTTTTTATTATTTACTGTCATGATAATCAAGCTGTTAAAAAATATCGGGATCGGTCTGCTGTACCTGCTGTCGGGTGCGCTCGTGCCTGTGCTGTTTGCCGGCGGTCTGTATCTGAGCGGCGGGTTTATGGCCGGGTATCCTGTTTTTGGGCTTATGCTCCTGCTGACCGGGAGTTGGTTTTGGTTTCTTTCCCGAAGGGCAGGTACGTTAGGTGGCGCTGCATTGCGGGGGCTGCCCGCCGCGCTGGGTTTTGGTATTGTCATTTGGGCGATGGTTCCACTGCCGCAGCATGATTTCTCAGAGATGAAGCCCGATGAACGCTTTGAGCAATGGGATTTGGGTAACGGGCGGATTGTTTCTGTTGCCCGTTTTCATCCGCCGGAAGGTGTTGACGCGAGAGGGGAAACCATTGTGTTTGTGCACGGCGGCCCCGGTGCTTACCTGCGTGATTTTGATATTGATTTCCTTTCAGGCTTCACTGCCGATGGCTTCAGTGTGCTGGTGTATGATCAGGTTGGGGCGGGTCGCTCATCCGTTATGGAGGTCAGCGGCTACACTCATCAGGCTAATGTAGATGATCTCAGGCAGATTCTCGGTCGCCTCGGCAGTCCGGCCATTCTTTTCGGGCAGTCTTACGGGGCCGGTGTTGTTACGAGTTATCTCGGCAGGTACGGGAATGAACCGGATATCCGGCAAATCATTATCACCGAACCCGGACCGCTGCCCGGTGCGGACTTTTCATCCTCTGACGGAAAAACCACCCTTGCCGAAAACGCCAAAGGCATCACACCGGCTGATCTGATTCGTTCGCCGCGTATGGTTCTTGTTTTTCTGCTGCCTTTTAACAATCAGTTTGTACAGCAGCAGGAGTTTCGTGGCTTTTTCAGCCCCGAAATGCAAAGGGCCGCTGTGGCATCATCTTACTGCGCGCAGCATGCGGATCAGTTGCTGCCGTTTGAGCATTTTCCGATCAACCTGCCGGCCATGATGCTGATAAGAGATACTTTTCTGGAAGAAAAAACGCCGGATCTCACGGAACTTGGTATTCCTGTACTACTGCTGCTTGGGGAGTGCAGCTACATTCCGCGGCAGTACGCCCTTGCGTACTTCGATTACTACCGCTTCAGCCGAAGCCACCTCATCCGGGAAGTCGGGCACGTGCTCTGGACCACGCCTGATGGCATTCGCCTCACCCGCGAATCCATCCTCAGCTTTCTGAACGGCTCAGATTCCATCCTTCCCAATAAACCCACCCGGGAAACCCGAAGCGCGTTTTTTGAAGCGGGTCTTTAGGTTGAAGCTGTTCTTTTGGCACCCTGTCTTTTGGTTTGCGCGGGTGTTTTATTACCGGGCTGTAAAGCAAGAGCTTGTTCAAAAACACCGGGTCAGCGGCAAGCGGTCGTATCTGGCACTGAACCAATGCGTTCTTCTGGCACCGGCATCAGCTATAACCTGTCGGAAACTTTCATAAAAAAAGACTGACTACCGCAAGCGAAAGTCAGTCTTGTGTTTAAGTTCAGCGGCTGAAACGGCTTTCCGGCCAACTCGCAGAAAGGTTCAGGTCAGAAGTTGTAGCCTATTGAGAAACCGGGGATGAAGGCGTTGGTCTGGAATTCGCCGACCGGTACTATAGTTGGCGTGCCCGGGGCTGAGGCGTCGCACATGCACTGTTCGCGCGCGCGGGATGTGATGTACAGCATGGAGGCGTTTACCTCGAGGTTGCGGATCACTTCAAAACCGAGGCCTGCGGTGATGCCGAAGCGGTGTACGTCAGGTGTTTCCGGGGTGATGTAGCCTTCGGTTACGGGCGACTGATCGAAGTAGGTACCAATGCGCAGCTGAAGGCGGCGGGTGGCGTCATACTCGGCACCGATGCGCAGTGAGAATGAGTCGTTAAAGTCGCGGGGCTCTTCACTATCCTGCAGGGCCGCAGTGTTGTCAGCAAAATTGAAGGCGAGGCTTTCGTAGGCGCTCCAGAACGTCAGGTTGAAGTCGATGGCCATCCGCAGTACTTCGGAGGCGCGGATACCGGTACCAATGCTGAGCACGGCCGGAAGCGGCAGGGTCGCTTTGAAGGTGTTGTCGGCCGGGAAAAGCTGCTGTACTACGGCATCCGGAATGGAGGAGGGCAGGGTGAAGGTAGCATCGCCGCCGTCAACCGACATGTTGATTTTGGAGCGGTAGGCAATCCCAACCGAGAAGGCCTCGTTGTGCTGATAATACACACCGGCATTGAAACCAAAAGCGGAGGTGTTTCCGTCAAGTTCCACATCAAGCGGTACCGGCCCGGGAATACCGAGCATGCTCAGATCGAGATCCGGGTTGCGCTGAAGGTTGACCGAGCCGATGGCATAAATAAGACCGGCACCTACGCTGATCTGATCGGTAAGCTGAAAACTCAGGGTCGGCTGTATATAAACTGAGGTGAGGGAAATGCGGGTAAGCAGGCCGCGGTACATCCAGTTTTCATCCCATTCAATGGAGTTGCCGTAGGGGGTGTACACGCCCAAACCGGCTTTGAGCCCTGAGATTCCCGTATCGAAACCGGCATAAACCGAGAACGGGGTGCGTACATTGCGGATGGTTGATTCCTCAACATCAGCGGGCAGGCCCGGCATCAGATCAGGACCTGTGCGGAATGTGGTATTGAGGAAGGTCGCGTTGGTGCCAAAAAGAAGGCCGTTGCCGTCAACATACGACATACCGGCCGGGTTCATGGAGATGGTAGCGTAATCGAGTGCCAGGCCGGTTCCGGTATGGGCCATCCCGATCTGACGCTGACCAAACAGGTTCAGCTGATAACCACCGGCGAAAAGTTCTGTTGCTGTAAAGCCGGTAAGGAATAAAAGGAGGAAAAGGGATTTTATGCAGGATTTCATAAGCTGCTCCGTATCAATAAAATAATAAGGGTTTACAGATTTAACCCGGTTCGGCTGTTACACGCATTTTTGGCGGTTCGCAGCCAGCTTTGGAATCAGGGTTTGGTAACCGCACCTGCCATAAGGGGGGGAGCCGGCTTTATTGAAACCGTTGAGCTCATTTTGAAGGAAGGATACAGATTCATGCAATTAGGCCGGGTAGTCTGTTTGGTTAAGGTTTTTAGAATAATTTTAAAGGGGAACTGACATCCGGTTTCTGTCTTTCTTTTGTATCCCAATATCAGGGATAAAACGGTACGGAATCGGCATCAGTAGTTCAGGATTAACAGGGTTTCAAACAGATTTTTTTTTTTACTTTACACTGTAAAGCAGTACCGCAAATCAGCGATTATAGTACATTCAAAGTTAAAAAAAGGATTAATAAAGCCCTACAGTCAGGATTTTAAAAGATGTATTCATATTCTAATAGTGTTATTGTAATTTAACACGAGCATATTGCTGTCAGCTGCTTTCAGGTATAATACAGAAGTTATAATGGGTCCTGATGCCTTCAGTTGATGGGGAGATCAGTAAGCGATGTTACTACCCTAAAAGGTGTCTTTTTGCACCTGTCCGTCAATCCATTCAATCTCCAGCGCCTTTTCGGGATCGAATTGTGCGGCTTGTTTAATCCAGCAGCCGTCCTGCCAGATGCGCGAATAGCCTTGCTCGAGGGCTGTATTGGGATTGAGTTCCCGCAGCCTTGCATTCAGTTTTTCAAATTGTGAAGCCGATCGCAGCAGCCGCATTTCGGTTAGGGATGCCGCCCGGCTTTTGAGGTGTGCAATCTGCGCCCGCTGCCGCTTCACCTTATCCATCACGGCGTGCAGGGCATGAGTGCGGCCCAGAGATACAACGTGATTCCGAAGTTTTTCAAGCCGCTGTGTAATGCTGCGGTGCAGTTTTTCGTGCTGCATATCGAGGGTGTAGCGCAGATCGTTGATGTCCGGCACAAGCAAGGCAACGGCTTGTGTTGGCGTTGCAGCGCGAAGGTCGGCAACGAAATCTGCAATGGTGAAATCGGTTTCGTGCCCCACCGCGCTCACGGTCGGGATCGGACACTTAAAGAGGGCGCGGGCAACAATTTCCTCATTAAACGGCCAAAGGTCTTCGAGCGAGCCGCCACCTCGTGTTATGATGAGTACATCTACATTACCGCGTGCCGAAAACCATTCAATACCTTTCACGATTTCGCCGGCGGCCTGCACGCCCTGCACTGCCGCATGATGAACGAGCAGGCGGGCAAGCGGAAACCGCTTCCGGAAGGTTGCAATAATATCCTGAAGGGCCGCTCCTTGTGCGGAGGTCACAATGCCGATAGTTCGGGGCAGTTTCGGCATCTTCTTTTTGTGGGAGGGATGGAAAAGTCCCTCGGCCTGTAATTTTTGCTTAAGCCGCTCAAAGGCCTGCTGAAGGGCGCCGATGCCCGCCTGTTTGGCCGTGCGCACAATAAACTGATACCGCCCGTGCGGTGCATACACCTGAACATCCCCGGTGAGGGTTACCTGCTGCCCGTGCGCGAGCTGAAAACCGAGCCGCTGCACAGTAGAACGCCACATAACGCAGGGCAGCTGTGCACGATCATCCTTAAGGGTGAAGTAAATATGACCCGCGGAGCTCAGCTGCGGCTTGCTCACCTCGCCTTCCACCTGCGTATCCTGAAAGGAAGCTTCAAGCAGGTCTTTGATGAGCATGGTGAGCTCGGTAACGCCCGGTACTTTTGGTGCCGGCTGGGAAAACAGGTCGGGTGCTTGCATATTAGGGGAAAGAAAATCGGATTTGAAAAGGCGGCCGATGCAGCAGGAAAAGCCATACAAAATGAATATCGGGATTCTGCTGCTCAGGCTGATGCATTAACGAAGGCATCAAATTAAGCAATTGAGCGCGGTTTTGCTGTACTTTTTGCCGATTTTTAGGGGGATGCGCACTGTGATTTTCGAATTTCCCGGCCGTTCTTTCATTTCGGGTAATTGGCCGCTTTTCCGTGTGCTTTGAGGCCTAAGTTCGTATTTTGTAAAACAAATCATCCCATTTTGCAGCGGGTCTTTGTCCTGCATCCATCCATCCTTCATCACCTAAAAAACTGCTTTATGCTTCAACCCAATGTGCTGTTCATCAATGTTCAACTTGCCGATGCTTCGGGTGTCCGCGATTATAACACGGTAAACTCCCTCAGGATCAGGGACGGAAAAATTGCAGAAACCGGGCTCAATCTTTCGCCCGAAAACGGAGAGCAGCTCATCGACGGCAAAGGCGCGTTTCTTTCCCCCGGCTGGATGGATATGCACGTGCATTTGCGCGAACCGGGTCTGGAGCACAAGGAGACCATCAAAAGCGGCTGCGCGGCAGCTGCGGCCGGCGGCTTTACGGCCGTTGCCTGCATGCCCAACACCAAGCCGGCTATCCACACCCGCGATGTGGTGGAGTATATCGTTAACCGCTCGGCTTCGCTGCCGGTTGAGGTGCACCCGATCGGCTGTGTCTCGAAGGACCGCAAGGGCGAGAGCCTGGCCGAGATGGCCGATATGAAGGAGGGAGGCGCGGTCGCGTTCAGCGACGACGGCGACCCTGTGTACAATGCCCGGCTGATGCGTACCGCGCTCGAATACGCCGCCATGCTCGATATGCCCGTGATTAACCACGAAGAAGATCTGGATCTGTCGCGCCCCGGTCACATGCACGAAGGCCGGGTCTCAACGCGGCTCGGACTCGCCGGTACGCCCTCCATTGCCGAAGAGGTGATGATCGCCCGCGATATTCTGCTGGCCGAACTCACCGGCGGGCACGTACACGTGGCGCACATCAGCACGCGCCGGGGCGTGGAGATGGTTCGGGAAGCCAAGGCAAAGGGCATACGCGTAACGACCGAGGTGTGTCCGCATCACTTCGACCTCACCGATGAGGAAGTTGAGCGCTCTGAGTTTGACACCAACTTTAAAATGCACCCGCCGCTACGCACCGCCGATGATGTTGAAGCCATGATAGCCGGCCTTGCCGACGGCACCATCGATGCCATCTGTACCGATCACGCGCCACACTCGGTTGAGGAAAAAGAGGTCGAGTTCATCTACGCGCCTAACGGCATCCTCGGGCTGCAAACCGCCTGGAGCGTTGTGGTGAAGCAGCTGCTCGACACCGGCCGCTTGAGCCTGCCGCAGGTGCTGCGCACTTTGATTGACGCCCCCCGCACGATACTGCGGCTTCCGGTCCCCGGCCTTGATGCGGGTCAGCCTGCCAACCTCACCCTGTTCGATACAAGCACAAAGTGGACCTACACGGCAGCCGTTAACAAGAGCAAATCGCGCAATTCACCTTATCTCAACCAAACCCTCAAAGGCGCCGCGCTTGGAATCTACAACCGCTCACAGTGGGTGCCGAATGAAGCTGCCCTGAGCTAAACCGGCGTCAGGTTTTCAGTGAATGTTGCGCAGACGCAGTCTGTTTTTCTTTACCGATATGCGCAATTGCGTCTCCGGCATTTAAAACAGGCATATTGTTCAGGCAGATCACGTGCCCGCCTTCTCTCGTTTTGATAGGGTAGGTTGTTTCTCCGAAAGGGTCGGTGATGGTGCCAATCAGCTGGTTTCGTTTGAGGATATCACCGGGTTGAATCAGGGTATGAAAGATGCCGGCGTATCGGGCCCGAATCCAGGTCGTTGCGGACAGGATTTTGGGTCTGAAAGCGGGTTGTGGGGCATCATCAATCATTTGGAGAGCTTTCATCATACGCAGGGTTCCGCTAACCCCTTCGCTAATGGCAAAATCGTCGAAGCGGAGCGACTCTCCGCCTTCATAAACCACGATGTGTTTTCCTATTCGGTGAGCTGCCCGCCTCAAAGATTTGTTGATCATAGCGGAATTCATGATAAAAGGCGGTGCGAACATTTTTGCCAGGTCGAGATTCAGTCCATACTCAAAATCGCAGCGAATTTGCGGGAAATTGCTGAGGCTTGCTCCACCGGTATGGAAATCGATGCCGAAATCGATTTTTGGGATTATTTCATTCATTAATACCCATGCAACGCGCTGAGCGAGTGAGCCGGTCTGACTCCCCGGGAAGCTACGGTTGAGGTCTTTTCCGTCTGGCAGGTAGCGTTCTGACTGTAAAAAGCCGTAGATATTTACGATGGGAATGGCTACAACTGTGCCTCGCGAAGGTTTTACGCTGCCCTCACTGATCATTTTTCGCACGATTTCGATGCCGTTAATCTCGTTCCCGTGCAGGCCGGCTGTAAGCAGAAGAACAGGCCCTGCTTCGGCCCCGCGAAAAATATAAACGGGCAGATCGATTTGGGTATGCGTTGGCAGCCGGGCAATCCGAAAGCTGATAACTGCCGAATCGCCGGGCTTTACCCGCTGCCCCTTCATCTCAAAAATATCCATGATTTTAAACCCGGATGCGGTCTTTGTTCTGGTTTTTCATTTCTGAAAGTTTTTCCAGGTATTGAATAATTTTTGAAGCGATATCAATACCGGTTGAGCGTTCAATTCCCTGTAAACCCGGTGATGAATTTACTTCCATGATGAGCGGGCCGCGGTTGCTTTGGAGAATATCAACCCCGGCTACGCCAAGCCCCAGGGATTTGGCTGCAAGAATTGCTGTTTGTCTTTCCTGTTTGGTAAGTTTGATGGGCTCAGCAGTTCCGCCCCGGTGCAGGTTCGACCGAAAATCGCCCTCTTTACCGGTTCGCTTCATAGCTCCTACAACTTTGCCATCAACAACAAAAGCACGTACATCCGAGCCTTTTGATTCTTTGATAAATTCCTGAATCAGGATATTGGTTTTGAGGCCGAAAAAAGCATCAAGTACGGATTCCGCAGCTTTTTTAGTTTCTGCAAGCACCACACCCAGGCCCTGTGTCCCTTCCAAAAGCTTGATCACAACAGGTGTACCGCCTACCATTTCAATAATGTCGGATTTATCACGCGGCAGCCGGGCAAAGCCGGTTTTCGGCATATCTACACCCGCCCTCGAAAGAATCTGCATACTCCGCAATTTGTCGCGGGAGCGCACAATAGCCTGGCTTTCAGTGCATGAAACCTTACCCATCATTTCAAACTGACGCACAATAGCGCAGCCATAAAATGTAACAGAGGCACCAATGCGCGGGATTATGGCATCAATGTTGTCGAGTTTGCGGCCTTCGTAGTGTATTTCCGGCTTCGATTTCTCGATTGAAACATAGCATTTCAGGTGATCAATCTGATGCATGGTGTGGCCGCGGGCTTCACCGGCTTCGAGTAATCTGCGTGTTGAATAAATGCCCTTGCTGCGGGACAGTACTGCGATATTCATGGATTGGAAGATAGTTTTGATTTATGGGATAAGTTTGTTTTCGATACATCCACTAAAAACCGCTTGCTTATAGCCTTTCGGCCCATAAGTACGGGAAAAGTCATTTTAGAACGGTCGGCAAGGGAAAGTTCTGTAACATACAGCTTTCCGAAAATCAGCATTTTCGTTTGGATGATGATGCGTTTCTGCGTGTTGCCAAAACTGCTTTTAACTTTTCGGCGTGTTTTTACGGGCATCACAATTTCTTTGTGATTGAATGCGGGATGGGTAGGGTCGAGCAGGCGAAAACGAACCATTTCTCTGCCATCCTGTGTAAAGGGCTCGATATCGTGACAGTGAATAGATGAGGTGTATGCACCGGTGTCGATTTTGCAGTCAATTTCTTCTATGCCCAGCTCCGGGAAATCTATTTTTTCGATTCGGCCTATTACAGCTTTATCTCGCTCTTTTTTTAGGGTACGCACTTGTTTACGGTAGTTTGGGCCATACAATCAAAACCCGGGGTGAATAAAAAAAGCCGGCACCCGAAGCGGGAAACCGGCCTTTAATTATATTGAATACTGTGTTGCTTAGAAAAACTCGTGAATCATCATCAGGATAAAAGCGATGATAACGAAGTTAGCAATTGAAAGCGGGAGTAAACGGGCCCAGCCGAGGCTCATCAGCTGGTTGTATTTAAATCTTGGGATGGTCCAGCGAACCCAGATAAATACAAATACCATGAATGCTACCTTCGCACCGAATACGGAAATATCCAGAATTGCCTTAGCCAGGGTTCCGGCTTCCGGAAGAAGGTGTGCATAATACCCGGCAAAGGGGAGATGGTACCCACCGAGGAAGAAAACGGTAATCAGCATACTTCCGATAACGACGTGCATGTACTCAGCAAGGAAGAACATGCCAAACTTCATGGAGCTGTATTCCGTGTGAAAACCACCTACAAGCTCTTGTTCTGCCTCAACGAGGTCGAAGGGAGAACGATTGGCTTCTGCAAATGCAGCAATGGTGAAGATGATAAATCCGATGGGATTCACAAAAATACCCCACCAGTAAATTTGTGCATTAACCATATCAACCAGGCTGAGGGACATGGAGAACAGCACCATTGAAGCGATAGCCATACCCATGGGGAGTTCGTAGCTCAGCATCTGTGCAGCTGCGCGAAGCCCGCCAAGCAGGGAATACTTGCTGTTGGATGCCCAGCCCGCCATCGTTACCCCGTAAACACCGAGGGAAGCAATTGCAAGCAGGTATAGAATACCGATGTTCAGATCAGTAATGAACAGACCGTCACCGAAGGGGATTACGGCCACCGTCATCAGTGCTGTGGTTACCGGAATAAGCGGTGCAACAGAGTGAAGGATTCGGTTCCCGTAGCTTGGGGTAACGTCTTCTTTGAAGATAAGCTTCACGACATCGGCGATCGGTTGCAGCAAGCCAAACGGACCCACGCGGTTCGGACCCACGCGGTTTTGGATAAATGCGGCAATACGGCGTTCAGCGTAAACACAAACCGCAGCTGAGTTAAGCAGCACAAACAACGCGGCCCCCAGAATGATATAGGATGAAATAATCGGAGCTTCCATTAAATAGGATTTCGTTTATTTGTATTGAAGTTACTATGCAGTTTTTACTTCTTCAGCGGAGATGAGCGGGATTCCGGGTTCTTCATCCAGCCGGTCGTAATCTACCCCGGTGAAGCGGGCATTGGTTGATGCTATCTCAGCCATAATGGCGCGGGTTGATACGTAGCCAAAGTTTGCATCATCCTGTGCGGCAACTCTTTCCAGATATTCCCATGCAGGGATACAGTCGATGCGGTTTCGGTCAGTTACCCAGTTATCAAACTTGGTTCCGTAACGGTCAAGTCGGCCAACCGACATTTCAAGGTTTAGCTTGCGGTTGGTATAAATGGTTTCTTTTGCAGCAGTAGTACGCTGAATACGACCCTTAACATTAACGAAGGAGCAACTTTGCTCAACTGAATTGGCAATCGGCACTACAAGTGTTGCTGCCGCAGAAGTTGCATTATGGTTGGAACCCATATACACTACGAATTTGCCTTCAAGGTCAGCAGTATTCAGAACGCCGCGGCCAATCAGGTCATCTTCAAGCATTACAAGGAGCTTAACAGCTGAGTCGGATACTTTCGCTTTAAAATCAGCGGGGCTCAGTTCTTTCAGCCCCAGCAAACGGCAACCCTGTGTGTTCGGGTACTGATCCTCATCAATCAGGAATCCGTCTCCGCTTCCCTGCTTTATGAAAGGTGTGAAGTAAACCTTTTCGGCACCGATGCGTTTGGCGTGTTTTTTAAGCACAAAGTTGTCTTCAACGGAGGAAAATGCACTGCCGGCAAACAGCATCTCTGAGGGGCTGAATTCTTTCAGTTTTTCCCAAAGTGTAATTTCCGCATTATTCCAGGATGATTTTATACGGTCGCCATCAAGCGATAATTCCGGTTTTGAGATGCGATTCTCATTCATTCTGCGAATGTCTTCCCGGCCGAAATCGGGCATCCAGTGATCGTTTACTGCAGCGTTGTAGCGAGGAGTAATGCGAAGCACGAGATTGTCACGGGTCCATACGTCTATATTACAGCCTGTGCCGTTGGTAACATCTATCCCCGGAGTCTGATTCATTTCCCATACGCGAGCCTTGAAACGAAAATCAGCTGATGTAAGCGCGCCAACCGGACAGATATCAACGGTATTGAGAGAGTAGGGGTCGTCGAATTCAGTACCAGGAGCTACAGCAGGGTAGTTCTTATCTCCCCTTGAAATAATTGTAAGCTGATGGGTTTTGCTGATTTCTTCCGTAAATCGAACGCACCTCGTACAATTAATACAGCGTTCAGCATCGAGAATAACGCGGGGGCCGAGCTTAATACGCTTGGGCTTGTGAACTTTCTTATGCTCGAAACGACTGCCTTCAGGCCCGTACTTATAGGTCTGAATCTGAAGCGGGCATTCCCCGGCCTGATCGCAAATCGGGCAGTCGAGCGGGTGATTAACAAGAATAAACTCCAGTGTATCTTTGTGGGCACGCTTTACGAGTTCACTTGTTCGGTGTGTTTTAATCACCATACCGTCGGTTGCTTCAAGGCTGCATGCGGTCATCAGTTTCGGGAAAAACCGTATGACGCGATCCCCGCTTTCGTTGAGCTCGTAGTCGTTGGTTTCACGGTTCCAGACCGGAGTGCCTGCCTCAACGTAGCACTGACGGCAGTTAGCAGGGATAGAAAGCGAAGGATGGTAGCAAAAGAAGGGATGATCGAGGCCATTGTCCAGCATGAACTGCAGAACAAGCGGTTTACCCTCGAATTCGTACCGGATGTTATCAATAAAAATTTCAGGCATTGCGGAATAGGATTAGGCTAATGCGAATACAGTATTTTTGACTCGTTTTTCAAAATCTTCACGGAAACGCGTAACGGTGTAACGTACCGGCCATGCAGCGGCATCTGCAAGGGCGCAGATCGTGCGGCCTTCCATTTGCGTACAGAGGTCAAGCAGCAGGTCGAGGTCACGCATTTCGCCTTCACCGTCACGGATTTTGATCAGGGTTTTTTCAAGGAAGCCGGTACCATCGCGGCAGGGTGTGCACTGTCCGCATGATTCATGGTGATAAAAATGTGAAATACGCCAGAGTGCGTCAACCATGTCGGTGTCTTCATCCATAACAATCATTCCTGCCGTTCCCATCATTGAGCCGGCAGTGCGGAGGCTGTCGGCATCCATGCAAACCCCTTCAAGCTGATCGCCCCGTAATGGTGGTGTAGAGGAGCCTCCGGGTATCACAGCCTTAACTTTTTTGCCGCCGCGCATACCGCCGCATACATCGTTAATGAGCTCCATGATTGACATTCCGGTAGGATACTCATAAACACCCGGACGGTTAACATGTCCGGAAATTCCGTACAAAACAGGGCCGGGATGTGTAGGTGCTCCGATAGACTTGTACCAGTCAGCACCGTTTTTGATTACAAGCGGTACATTGGCGAGTGTCTCAATGTTGTTGATGGTAGTCGGACGCCCCCACAGGCCTTTTTGAGCCGGAAACGGGGGCTTCACGCGGGGATATCCGCGTTTTCCTTCGAGAGATTCCATAAGGGATGATTCTTCACCACAAATATAGGCACCCGCACCCGAGTGCACGTACATATCGAGGTCGAATCCGGAACCCAGAATGTTTTTCCCGAGATATCCCTTTGCATAGGCATCGTCAATTGCTTTTTGCATCATGTCGATCCAGCTTTTGTACTCCCCGCGGATGTACACGTAAACCGCAGTGATGTGCATGGCAAAACCGGCGATAATGGCGCCCTCTATGAAAAGATGCGGGTTGTATTCGAAAATTTTGCGGTCTTTGAAAGTACCGGGCTCGGATTCATCACCGTTGGCAGCAATGTACCGGGGGCCGCCGTCGGGTTTTGGCATGAAAGACCATTTTAGGCCGGCATTAAAACCTGCACCGCCGCGGCCACGTATGTTGGCGGCCTTTACTTCATTTACAACTGCTTCCGGCGTAAGGCTTTTGAGCGTTTTTTTGAGCTGCTCGTATCCGCCATTCTTTTCAAAAACTTCAATTTTGTGCAGATTAGGGATGCCCGGAATCAGAAGGGGCTTGTAATTTCTCCAGTCAATGGCCATGAATTAACCTATTTTGTTAGTTGATTCGTCCAGGTGTTGCGGCATGGGAATAGACTCAAATTCGGGCATTCTGCCAGCCCTGAGACCGTCGATAATGGTATCAACTTTCTCTTTGGTCAGGTGATTGCAGTACACGCCGTTTGTAATCTGCATCATTGGTGCATAGCCGCAGGCACCGAGACACTCAACAGACTGAATGCTGAACAGACCGTCTTTGGTTGTTTCACCTGCTTTGATACCAAGTTTATCTTCTATGTAATGCAGAATTTCGTATCCGCCGCAAAGCTGACAGGAAGTGGTTGTACATACATCAAGAACATATTTTCCCATTTTCTTACCGTAGTACTGCGTGTAAAAACTCACAACACCGTACACATGGGCAGCAGGGAGATCAAGGGTGCGTGCCACAAGCTGTTGCACTTCCGGCTCAACATGTCCGAATTTTTCCTGTGCAAGCCATAAAACCGGCATTACAGGTGATTTTTTATCCGGATATTTGGCCTTAATTTTTTCAATTTCGGCCAGGTCTTCTTTTGAGAATTCGTAGGTCATTTCCATAATTATTTGTCAGAATCTCCCATTACAGGGTCAACACCACCAATCATTACTACCGTATCCGCGATCATTTCACCATCCAGCATTTTCTCGAGTCCCTGCAGGTTGGTGAATGAAGGCGATTTAATTTTAAGTCGCCACGGGTGCCCGGTTCCGTCACTTTGAATGAAGAAGCCCAGCTCACCTTTCGGTGCTTCAATGGCATGATATGCTTCAGCACCTTCGGGCGGACAGATGCCGGTATCAGTCATCATAAAGTCGTGAATCATGCCTTCCATCGAATAATAAACTTCATCTTTAGAGGGGTAGGCTTGTTTTGCGTTATCTGTACGAATCGGGCCTTTAGGCATTTTTTCAAGACACTGCCTGATGATGCGTACGCTCTCGCTCATTTCTTCCATGCGGATGAAATAACGGGCAAGGTTATCGCCTTCAAGGCGGGTAGGTACATCAAACTCTACCTGATCGTATTGGAGGTAGGGGTCGAATTTACGGATGTCGTAAGGAACACCTACGGCGCGAATGTTAGGTCCTGTTACCCCGAGTGCGAGCGCTTCATCATAGGAAATACGGCCAACATTGAGGTTGCGGTCGTAGAAAATGCGGTTTTTGTTAAGAAGTTTTTTCCAGTCGCGAATCTCATCAGGGAAAGTATCGATGAAGTTTTTGATCATTCCCAGACATTCAGGTGAAAGGTCGTTATGAACCCCGCCAATTCGTGAGTGCGAAATTGTAAACCGGTGCCCTCCGAAATTATCAAAGATATCGTACAGACGCTCACGCTCTCTGAATGTCCAGATGAAGAAAGAAATGGCGCCGGTATCCATCACCATGGCACCCAGGTAAAGGAGGTGGGATGAAATTCGGGCAAGCTCGCATCCTATCATTCGGATATAATCGGCCCGTTCAGGCACTTCTATCTGAGCAAGTTTTTCTACAGCCAGACAAAGCGCTACGTTGTTGCTGTAAGGGGAGAGATAGTCCATGCGGTCGGTATAGGGCATGAACTCCTGATAGGTTTTGTTTTCAGCAATTTTCTCAACGCCCCGGTGAAGATAACCGATGTCGAGCCGGTTTCTGATGATGCGTTCACCGTCGAGTTCAAGCAGTAAGCGGAGTACACCGTGTGTAGCGGGGTGCTGAGGCCCCATGTTGAGAATCATGCGGGTTCCCAGCGGATCTTCCTCAACCTCAACTGTGGTATGCTTGTCTTCGAGGCTTTTATAAAGCGCGTTTTGATGTTTCTCGAAAAAAGTTGGTTTCGCTTTGTCGAGAATGGTGGTTTTTAATTCCATGTGCAGCAGTCGGGTTTATTGAGAGTCCGGGGTAGTGGTAGGCAATGAGAAAGATCCGGGAATACCAAGCAGCGGAAATTCTTTTCTGAGGGGATGGTACTCGAAATCCTCGGGGAGGAAAATCCGCCGAAGATCAGGATGCCCCTCGAACCGGATGCCGAACATATCCCAAACTTCACGTTCGTTCCAGTTTGCGCCGGCCCAGATATCGGTTACGGTCGGAACAACCGGGTTTTCTTCAGGAACCCAGGTTCTGATAAAAAGACGGGCACCTGTTTTCAGGCTGATCATATGATAGATAATTTCGAAGCGGTCTTCAGCAGTAAATCGGTCTGTTCCCAATAAATCAACAAGGTAAACAAAGTGATGTTTCTGCTTCAGATACTGACAAACCTCATGTATTCGGTTAAGTTCTATCCTTGTAATCTGATCGCCGGCATAAGATTTGGATTCCAGAACTGCATCACCAAATTCAGCCCTTAAATCATCAATAATACCCGGTATAAGGTCTTTTTTGCTCATCGCTTAAAGTGTAAGATACGTTAATAAGGTTTTTCAGCCGTCGTAAACGGTAGAGTGTTCCGTTTTTACTTTTTCCTGAATCTGCATGAGCGCATTCAGAACGGCATCAGGTCTTGGCGGGCAGCCTGAGATGTAAACATCAACCGGCAGGAAGTTATCGACCCCCTGTACTACGCCGTAACAGCGGTGCATGCCTCCGGTAGAAGCGCAGGCACCCATGGCAATACACCATTTAGGATCGGGCATCTGATCCCAGATCCGGCGAATGGCATGTGACATCTTGTAGGTACACCAACCGGCAACGATCATTACATCACTCTGACGCGGAGAAAAACGCATAACTTCAGAGCCAAATCGGGAAGCATCGTATTTGGGGCCCGCAAATGCCATCATTTCAATTGCACAGCAGGCAAGGCCCATAGGCATTGGCCACATGGCATTTGCACGGGCCCAATTGGTCAGGAAGTCGAGTGAAGTAGTTAGGAAACCCTGATTGTTTAACGAATTCTCTAAACTCATAGGTTTTATATAATTAATTGGTTGATTTGCTAATCTGGAAGTTTTTTGATTCTTTCTTGAGCGTATAAATTAAACCCAAAGTCAGAATTAAAATAAATACCATCACTGCAAAGAAAGTTCCTAAACCGAGCTCCTTGTAGCGAACGGCCCACGGATAGATGAAAATAATTTCAAGGTCGAACACAATAAACTCCATAGCTACCATGTAGAAACTGATGGAGTAGCGTTCTTTGGCATCTCCGACCGGGTCCATACCGCTCTCATACGGTCTGAGTTTGGTAGCTGAAGGCCTGTAAGGGCCGATAACACGTGAAAGTATTGCAAGAACAATTGCTAAAAACAGCGCTATACCTAAAAGGACGAAAATCGGCAGATATGCTTCGAGCATGTTGATTTGGTTAAATATCTCGTTTCAATTTGGACTATTACCTACATTCTCGAAATTTACACCGCAATATGGCAAATATCAATCACTAAATCGGCTTGTTCTGTACTTTGAATGATTCTCATTAATGAAGGATGATCTGAGACGAATTTGTGAACGCAGCAACTAATTTACAGCCGCAAGAATGCTCATACCCCATCTTGATGTTTTAGCCCTTGTGATTATTTTTGTAATTTGTACCCCAAATGTGGCTATTTGACTGATTCAAACCGAAAATCCTATAACCTGCTGTTTTGTGAATAAATTTCAGATGGAGATACTCGGGCTTTCCACAAGCCCAAGCAGTGGCGGAGCTTACGCCCTGATACTTTCAGAAACGGAAGGCAACCGTCGGCTTCCTATAATTATTGGAACCTTTGAAGCACAGGCTATAGCTCTCGAGCTTGAGCATATAAAGCCGCCACGACCAATGACACATGATCTGCTTCGCAATGTTATTCAAAGTTTTGATTCTTTCGTTAAGAGTATTGTAATTAGCGATTTGAAGGAAGGTACATTTTATGCTAAAGTAATTTGTGACCTTAATGGCCAGGAAATTGAACTTGATGCCAGACCGAGTGACGCTATTGCGCTTGGTATCAGATTTAAGGCTCCGATTTTTGCTTCAGATGAAGTGCTTAACGAGGCAGGTATTACCTCAGCTACCGATGTTGTTGACAGCCTGAGAAAATCAGGCAAATCAGGAGCTTACGATGAAACGGCACAAACCAGCTCGGTTAAGGGCGCCGATGCTGCCGAAATTAGTTTCGCCGATAAGCTCAAACAGCTTGAAAAGAAGCTCGATACTGCAATCAAAAATGAGAATTACGAAGAGGCAGCTCAGTTGCGGGATCAAATTTCCAGAATAAAGGGGTGAAATTGGAGTTTGAATCCGTAAGTTTCAGTCAGCTTGGAGCAACACCCCTGTACGGCGATTATATCAACGGGAATCCAGAGCTTAGAAGCTTTTTTGGTAAGTCAGACCCGTTTAATCCGGAATCATTCAGCCGTTTTGTATCAGGCCGTTTTGGCTCGGTTAAACGCAATCAGCTTGCTGATTTTCTGGTTTCTTACAATAAACAATTTGCAGCTTGCCGTAATACCATTGAAGCAGCAGAGTCGCTCCGCAGTAAAGATGTATTTACAGTGGTAACAGGGCAGCAGCTCTGCTTTCTGGGCGGCCCGGGCTACAGTTTTTATAAAACACTTACGGTTATAGCGTTATCCCGTTCGCTAAAGGCCGCTACGAAGCTCAGCATCGTACCCGTTTTCTGGATGGCTGATGAAGATCATGACTATGATGAAATTGATCATGTCTGGCTGCCTGATTTCAGGAAAGACGGCATCATTCAAAAATTCTCGTTGCCCAAAAACAGGCTAAAGGGGCATGCCGCGGCTTTTCTGAAACTGGATCATGCAGATGAAATTCTTTCTGAGATCAATCAGGCCGCTGAGCCGGGTTCTGCCTACGCATCTGATTTGCACCGATTGCATAAAAGCTGGCAAACCGGCCGCCCCTGGGTGCAAGCTTTCGGGGAGCTGATGCTCAGGGTTTTCGGCAAATACGGTTTAATACTTGCGGGAAGCAATCACGCGGATGTCAAAAAACTCTGCCGGCCGGTTTTTGAAACTGTGCTGGTCAAACAACCGGAATTAACCCAAATTGTATCAGATACATCAGCTAAGCTTGCCGGGAAATGGCATGCTCAGGTTACGGTTACCGACAGCCTGCTCTTCTGGCACCATCCGGAAAAAGGCAGGCTCAAAATACCTTATCTCGAAAGCGGGTGGATGTTTCCTGATGAAGCTTCTCCGCGAACTTTCACCCGGGAGAGTGTCCGTCAGGCCGGTGATGACTTTTTTGCTAAGCTTTCTCCAAATGCCCTGCTCAGGCCTGTAATTCAGCAATACCTGCTGCCCAATCTCGCCTATACAGGCGGAGCTGCTGAAATAGCATATCATGCACAGCTGAAAGCTTTTTTTGAGGCATTTGAGCTTGATTTACCAATTATTTTGCCCAGATTTAGTGCAACAGTTATTGAGCCCGAAATACGTAAATCTATGGCGCATATGCCTTTTTCATTTACAGACTACAAAAAACGTGAAGATGACCTTGCACACGAGCTGGTGCAGGTACAGCTGCGCGAAAGCGGGAATAAGTTACCTGATGAAGTTCTTAAAGAGTGGAAAAACCGGAATAAACACCTTTTTGAAAGCTACTTCCGGTCATTTGTAAACACGGGCAGCTCCCTTGAAACCTCTTTGAAAAGCACACTAAGCCGAATGGAAAAAAATGCAGAACAGTTTGCATCGAAAGTTATCCGGGAAAAGAAAAAACAGGATCGCCTGGCCATAAAAAGGATTTCTAATGTGCGAAGCGCATTGTTCCCAGGCGGGCTGCTTCAGGAAAGGGTAACGGGCTGGGCCTTTTTTTATGCCCTCTACGGAGATTCATTTCTGGAAGCCCTTGTTGAAGAGTTAAGCACCGACACGCTTGAAAAAATCCGCCATCATCACATAATTTATGTTTGAATTGCGTACTTTGGTAAAGAACAGCATAATTATTTGTGAAGTCATCAGAGCTATTATTAATTAATCAAACAGCGAGCTTATGAGTATTCAGTCATCAGAAGAAATGTGGAAATTACTTGGTCTTTTATTAAAGTCACACCCCTGGCATGGCGTTCTGATTGGAGATAACGCCCCTGAAGTGGTAACCACTTTCATTGAAATTGTGCCTACCGATACCATTAAATACGAGGTTGATAAAGATACGGGCTTCCTGAAGGTTGACAGGCCACAGCGATATTCCAACGTTTGCCCCGCTTTGTATGGTTTTGTACCACAAACGTATTGCGGCGATGAAACAGCTCTATTTTGTAAGGAGAAAAGTGGTATTGACGTGGAAGGAGACGGCGACCCGCTCGATATCTGTATTCTTTCTGAAAAACAAATTACGCACGGCAATATCCTGCTTCAGGCTATTCCGATCGGTGGTTTTAGAATGATTGACGGCAATGAGGCTGATGATAAAATCATTGCGGTAATGAAGGGTGATCTTGTTTATGGAAATTACAGGAGCATCAGCGATGTGCCGCCGATTGTAGTTGACCGCCTCAGGCATTATTTCCTTACCTACAAACAAATACCCGGCGATTCTGAAAAAACGACCTGTGAAATTACCCACACCTACGACAGAGAAGAAGCTTTTGAGGTGATCAGACGAAGTCAGAAAGATTACGCTGAAAAATTCGGAAACCTGAAAGGGTTGCTTACCCAGATGATCCCATTCACAAACGATTAATACGGCCTCATTTTTTTTGTGCAGATCACTATGCGTCATTCAATCAAGAACGTGCTTGTAACCGGCGGCTCCAGCGGCATAGGAGCGGAAACCGTTAAGGTATTCTACAATGAAGGGCACCGTGTTTACTTTACATACCGCAGCGGCCAAAAAGCCGCTCAGGAACTGATGGTTGAGCTGTGCGGTAATGCTTCCGGTGATGACCGTATAAGCGCGCATGCCTGGGATGCCGCAAGCCGTGATAGTCTTGAGCACTTATGTGAAGAGATTCAAATCGTACCCGATATTCTTATCAACAACGCTGCTGTAGGAAGTGCTACCGTAAAGAAACTGAGTGATGATCCCTATGAGCAGGACTACTACATGATGGTAGTAAATGCCGTTTCGCCGCTTTGGATGGTAAGAAAGTTCTTACCGGTTATGAAAGAACGCGGCGGGAAAATTATCAATGTGAGCTCTGTAGGCGGAGGTATCACGCAGTTTCCGAACTTCACTACAGCAGACGGTATGAGCAAAGCCGCAGTTGCCTTCATGACCCGGCAGCTTGCCGCTGAACTAACCCACCATCCTGTTGATGTATTTGCTGTTTGTCCCGGTGCGGTTGAAACTCCCATGTTTGGCGCTTCAACGCTCGATCATCTTGATGATGCCGGTCGTGAGCGTCTCATCAAAAGGCTGCCTGCCGGGCGCCTGATTCAATCAGCAGAAGTTGCAGAAATTATACGTTACCTGTGCAGCCCTCAGGCTGAAATTATGCGGGGAGCTGTAGTTGATGCTTCCCTTGGCCTTGGCAGTAATCCGGGCCTGCTTTCTAATTTCAGCTAATTCCAACACTACTTATCAAGCTTTAGCTCATTTTTTATGTACATCTCCAAGCGCGGTACGCGTATTTTGGACAACAATCAGCCCCTTGTTGCTGCACATTACCGCTGTGCATCCGATCCATGGCATCCGCAGAGCAATCCGAAAGGCTACATCAATTTCGGAACTGCTGAAAACCACCTGGTCTTTGACCTGCTTCAAAAGAAGCTGAATGCCAAACCCGGTATAGATGAACATCACACCCATTATGCTGAACTTCATGGTATGAAGCATTTCAGAGAGGCTCTGGCCGGCTATCTGAATGAATACACCGGCATACAGGCTGCCGCTGATCAGATAGTTACCGCGGCCGGAAGTTCTGCAATTCTGGATATGGTAATGTTCGGACTTTGTGAGCCCGGTGAAGGAATGATACTGCCGGCTCCCTATTATGCTGGCTTCGATCATGACCTGAAAACCCGTGTGCAGGTTGAAGCAATACCGGCTTACACGCGGCCCGAAGATGGCTACAGCTTAACCCTTGAGGTGCTTCAGCAGGCACTGCTTCACGCCGGAAAGCGTACAATTAAGGTAAGAGGAATTATAATTACCAACCCGCATAACCCGCTCGGGAAAACCTACGACAGCGAAACACTTCAGATGATTGTGAACTTTGCCGCAGATCATAAGCTTCAGATCGTAGCAGATGAGCTGTACATGAATTCCGTATTTGGCGATAAGCCATTCGTTTCTTTGGCAAAGATCGCAGCCGATGCAGGTATTGATGTGCACCTCGTTTATGGATTTGCCAAAGATTTCGGTCTTTCAGGTTTTAAAACCGGCCTTCTTTACACAAAAAGTGAGAAGCTGCTGCAGGTCGTGAAAGAGCTGGCTTATTTTATGCCGGTTTCAAATGCTACGCAGCAAATCCTTACAAATCTTCTTACTTCAGGAGCCTTTCTGAAGCGCTTCATTGCAGAAAACAAACTCCGCCTCAAAAATGCTTCAGCCACACTTCACCGGCTGCTTGCTGAGGCTGACTTCCCCGCAGAGCGTACAGATGCCGGTTTTTTTGCTTGGGTTGATCTCAGTAAATGGCTCGATTCTGATACCTTTGAAAATGAAATGCAGTTGTATAACTACGTTTTAGAGCAGGCAAGAGTAAACATCATGCCGGGACAGTTTTTCCATAATCCGGAGCCGGGCTGGTACCGGCTATGTTATGCCCGAAATGAAGAGATGCTCACAGAAGGAATCAGACGTATCAAATCAGCCCTTCAGGCGCTCGATGATGCCAAAGCAGCAACCAACAATGATGAGGATGAAGAAGCAAGAGTTATACAGCCGGGCGGCGGTATTTAGCTATCTGCATCGGTGGCCGGAGCAAGAATACCAGCATCTACCGGGCAGCCGTCGCGAAGATATTCGTAGCGGTAAATTCCGGTTGAATGCCCGTCACTCCAGAACATATGGAGGGCATAATTCCCTGAAGGCTTTAGGTTGTTGAGTTTTAGGCGTTCCGGAGTATCAATAAGAAACTGTGCCGGATCCATGGGCTTGCCCATTTCCCCGTGTCCGCCCTGACAAAATACGCAGGGACAGTTTTTACGAAGTCCGCCAAAGGGATACCGGCTTGTGTGCCCGTCTTTCCAGCTGATTCGTAATTCTTTCTCCCCTGATAGAACGGTAATATCTGTAGGCTTGTATCGCATCATAAGTAAACGGTTGAGCCTGAGCGGCTTATTGATGAATGGCAGTTATTTTTTCGATTTCATCCAAAATAATGAATTAAAAGCCTTTTTATTCAGCTTTTATTACCTTCAGGGCTGCATAACATACTGCAATATCAGGCAGTACATTATGTACCTGATCCTTATAAAGTCAATGAAAGCTTAAACCCCAAATAAAATCGTTTTGCAGCAAACTAACGAAGTGGCAGTGCCTGACACAGCCTACAATTTTCCGTCTAAAAATGGTTATTTCGGCAAATTCGGTGGTAAATTCGTCCCCGAAATTCTGATTCCTGCCCTGGATGAACTGGAGCGGCAGTATGAGCTTGCGAGTAAAGATGATTCCTTCAAAAAGGAACGCCTTCACCATCTTCGGGAATACGTTGGCCGACCGACACCGTTCACGTTTTGTGAGAGGCTCACCGCACATTACGAAACAGGCCGTATTTATTTTAAAAGAGAAGATCTTTGCCATACCGGTGCGCACAAAATAAACAATACCATTGGTCAGGTTTTGCTCGCCATGCGTATGGGCAAGAAGCGCATCATCGCTGAAACCGGTGCCGGTCAGCATGGAGTTGCAACGGCTACGGTTTGTGCCAAGTTCGGCCTTGAGTGCATCGTGTACATGGGCGCCGAAGATATGAAGCGGCAGAAGCTTAATGTTGACCGCATGCGGCTCTTAGGAGCTGATGTGCGCGGTGTTGAAAGCGGCTCAAAAACCCTCAAAGATGCTACCAATGAAGCAATCAGGGACTGGGTAACCAATGTGGACGACACTTTCTATATAATCGGCTCAGTTGTAGGACCGCACCCCTATCCTAAAATGGTACGTGATTTCCATGATGTGATTGGCCTCGAAACCGAAGCACAGTGCTTTGAAACTGAAGGGCGCGATCCGGATTATATACTTGCCTGTGTAGGTGGCGGATCCAATGCGATTGGTATCTTCCACAGGTTCATAGATAAGAAACATGTTAAGCTTATCGGGCTTGAAGCCGCCGGTGAAGGTGCCGAAACCAATAAAACGGCAGCTACCTTCTCCAAAGGCAAGCCCGGCGTACTGCATGGCTCACTCAGCTACCTGCTTCAGACCCATCAGGGGCAGGTAGAACTTGCACACTCCATCAGCGCCGGCCTCGACTACCCGGGCGTAGGTCCGGAGCACTCTCACCTGTTCGATACCGGCCGCGTGGCCTACAGGCCGGTTACCGATACGGAAGCGATGGATGCTGTGAAACGCTGCTCTATGCTGGAAGGCATCATTCCGGCCATAGAAACAGCACATGCTATCGCCTGGCTTGAGAAACTAATGCCACAGCTATCGGGGGATGAAATCGTGGTTATTAACTGCTCCGGTCGGGGCGACAAAGACATGGGCACCATCTCTGATTACTTTTACGGATCAAATAATAAGTAGGAAAAAGTATGCAAGCCGAACCTAAAAACATGCCCGTACGAGGTTCATCCCGGATGCAAAAGGTTTTCAGGAACCGAAAGCCGGACGAAAAAATTATGAACCTCTTCATTACAGCCGGGTTTCCGGCCAAATCAGAAACCGTTGATCTGATTCTGGCTTATGAAAAGAATGGAGCCGATATTATTGAACTTGGCATGCCGTTCAGCGACCCCCTTGCTGACGGCCCGACCATTCAGTACTCAAGCGAGGTTGCCTTAGCCGCAGGCCTGATGATGGATGACATATTTGAGATGGTCAGTCAGGTCCGCAAATCTTCTGATATACCTATAGTGCTCATGGGCTATCTCAACCCGCTGCTCTATTATGGGATTGAGCCATTCTTTACCCGTTGTGCCGAAACAGGGGTCGATGGCCTTATCCTGCCTGACGTACCGGTGGAGGAAAGTGCGCTTCTTGCTGAAGCAAGTGAAACCTGCAAGGTGCCCCTCATTTATCTGGTTGCCCCCAACAGTACAGATGAGCGGATGAAGCTCGTTGATGAGCGCTCCGGTGGTTTCGTGTATTGCGTTTCCGTAACAGGCGTAACCGGTGCAAGAAGCGGCGATGAAGTCGAACAGTCTGTTAACCGTTTTATTGAAAGGGTGAATCAGAATATAACCCGTAATCCTGTACTTGTAGGTTTTGGCATCAGCTCTCATGCAGATGCGATGCACATCTCCCGCAAGACCGACGGTTTTGTAGTAGGGTCTGCTCTTATTAATAATATCCGGGAAAATTACGGTACAGAAGGATGGATGGAGAACCATCTTAAATTTGTCCGCAGCCTCAAATACGGTGAATTAGAAACCTCTGAAAATACTAAGAGAAGCTGATTTGAGTTTTAAGACCCACTGCCCTAACTTGCGCATTAATTCTTATTTAATTCCCTATGGTGCATCGACTTCTCTTTTTTAGCGCTCTTTTTGCAAGCTTACTAATGGCTTCCTCTTGTCAGGGGGATTACCGGCCTGAAGCCATCGGAGCCCCAAGTGAGGTAATCGTACTGATGGATTCCACCCTCGTTGATGGTGAACTCGGAGATGCTATCCGCAACACTTTCGGTGCTCATATTATGACGATGCCCCGCCCGGAAACCCGCTTCGATCTTGTTTTCAGGGACCTCCGCACCAATGTGGATATGGAAATGGTGCAGCGGCATAAAAACGTAATCATTGTGGGGCCAATCGATGATGAGTCCAATGTATCAACATTCATCAGATCACTGCTTGGCGAAAACGTACGGGAAAGCATCCGTCAGAATCAGAGCTTTCAGTATATGCTCCGAAATGTATGGTCGCGCAATCAGGCAGTGAAAATATTGAGCGGGCCTGATGTTGAGACTCTGACAAGGCGTATTTTGCAGAACGAACGAAGACTTGTAACCGAACTGCACGATGTTGAGCTTGAGCGCTGGCACCGCTATGTGTACCGCAGGGCTGAACAAACGGATCTTTCCAGAAATATTCTTGAAACATATGGCTGGTCGTTCCGCATACAGCACGATTACCGCCTGGGTGTTGATACCCTAAATGTACTTACTCTCAGAAGATTCCTGCCTGACAACGACCGCTGGATTTGGGTTTGGTGGGATGATGATTTTTCCGATTTCGATTCCATCGACCGTGAATGGATCACAACTAAGCGTGAGGAGATCAACCGGCAGTACATTCAGGGAGGCTCAGAGGGTAAGTTCGTAAGAACTGATTTCGACCGCCCCTACGAGCAGCGGTTCATGGAAATTGCGGGAATGCAGGCCTACGAATCCCGGGGGATATGGCGTATGGAAAATGACCTCATGGGAGGCCCCTTTATCAACTATACCATGTTTGATCACGAGAACAACCGATTGTTTATGATGGAGTTCGGGCAGTTTTCACCCCGATGGGATCAGCGCCGTTTTCTATATCAGTTTGAAGCGATGGCCCGAACATTCGTTTCGAACCCTGAAGCTATAGTTGAAAGTAATTAATACCTTCTTAAAACCATGAATGCTGCTTTTATCATTAGAAGTGAAAAAAGCAGCATTTTTTATTATTAACCCAAGAACACAAAAGTATGTCACTTGAAATTAAAGGTACTTTGCAGCAAATACTGCCGGTACAGTCAGGACAGGGGCGTAACGGTCCCTGGCAAAAACAGGATTTTGTAATTCAAACTCCGGGACAGTATCCCAAAAAAGTCTGCTTTACCATGTGGGGTGAAAAAGCCAATATTTTGCAAAGCTTCTCAGCAGGTCAGGAGCTAAACGTGGCCTTTGATGTAGAATCACGCGAATACAACGGAAAATGGTACACCGATTGTAAAGCCTGGAAAGTAGAAGCTGCCGGCAGTACACCACAATCCGGGATGCCTGCCTCAGATGATATCCCTCCACTTGATGACCATGACCTTCCGTCAATGGATGATGATGGTGATCTTCCGTTCTGACCGGGCAACCAATATTTCTGAAAGCCGTTTTCTGAAAGCAGAGAGCGGCTTTTTTTTTAAGCGTTCGTCAAAAAAAAGCTTATTTTTGCAGTCAGTAATTTTTTAATATTTGTCTGGCAGACAATCTTAAATTACATGTTGCCGGTTTAATGAATGGCGATTCTACTAATCTTCAATTACATCTGAAAACTAATTAATGGACTTACTCGAAGCAATCATCCTGGCGCTTGTTCAGGGAATCACTGAATTTCTTCCGATATCAAGCTCAGGACACCTCAGGATTGCCGGAGCACTGCTCGGTCAGGAGCTCGAAACAGACCTGCTTTTTGATCTGATCGTACACTTTGGAACGCTGTTCAGTATATTTATTTACTTCAGAGAAAAACTTACCGAGCTCTTCTTTTCAGTATTCAGGATTCTGAAAACCCCGATTGCCTGCTTCAGAAACTGGGATAATGATTACGATCTTCGCTTTAACACGTTTATTCTGGTGAGCATGATTCCGGCCGGGATCGCCGGGTTTACCATTCGCGATCAGGTAGAAACCGTTTTTGCCAATCCGGTTGGGATTTCAGCCATGTTTATGGTAACCGGCGTTATGCTCTACACAACCAAGTTTTTCGATGAGGGCACCAAAGGCCTCACCCTTAAAAACACCTTTATTGTAGGGCTTGCGCAGGCTTTGGCTCTGCTGCCGGGCATCAGCCGTTCGGGAGCTACAATCTCAATGGCGGTGTATCTTGGAATTAAGCGTGAAGATATCGCCAACTTCACCTTCATTATGATGATCCCGGTTGTAGCCGGCGCAACCCTGGTTGATTTGCTCAAGCTTCAGACAACAGGCCTTGCAGAGGGGATGCTTATGCCTCTTATCGTCGGTTTTTTTGTCGCACTTGTTTCCGGCTATTATGCTCTGAAATACCTGATTATCCTCTTTAAGTCAAAAGGGATCTTCTACTTTGCATGGTATTGCTGGGCCATCGGTATTTTTGGTCTGGTTTACTTCGGGCTTATGGCGAACTGACTTTCCGGATTTTATTAAAACCCCGCAGGTAAATAATCCCGCGGGGTTTTTTATGTGTACTTTGCAGGAATCCCCCATTTACCGAGAATTAATTAAACAACAGCTCACTCAAACATGACAGCACACAGCTTTTTCCTGTTTGTATTGCCGTTAATCATTCTTTTTGTAACAGCGCTTGCCGTTTGGAATGAAGGCAGGAGAGCACGCTGATGGATGGGGTTTCTTTTTCCGCTGAGCCTTTGGCGCTGGTTTCCTTTGTCGCTTATCTGCTGCTGATTATCCTCATAGGCCTTTACGCTTCCCGCTTTTCTTCACAGGGTATCAGCGAGTATTTTGTGGGAGGCCGGCGTATGAACCGGTTTGTGGTTGCGCTGTCTGCGGTTGTTTCGGGCCGCAGTGCGTGGCTGCTGCTCGGGGTTACAGGTATGGCGTGGAGTGTGGGGGTGCAGGCGGTGTGGTCAGTTATCGGCTACATTGTGGTTGAGGTATGGTTGTTTCTCTATTACGCCCGGCGCCTGCGGCGGTTTGCGGAGGTCCACAATGTGATCACCATCCCGGATTTTTTTGCAGCCCGTTTCCCGGCGCAGGAAAAACTCATCCGCATCGTGCTGGTTGCGATCATCCTGATTTTCATGAGCGGCTACGTTTCCGCGCAGTTTGTGGCAGGAGGGAAGACCTTCGTGTCCGGCTTCGGGATAGATCCGCTTTGGGGCATCGGCATCACCGCTGCGATTGTGCTGCTGTACACGGTACTCGGCGGATTTCTGGCGGTGAGCCTCACTGACGTGCTACAGGGCTTTCTGATGCTCTTTGCCCTTGTTCTGATGCCCGTTCTCCTCATTGCACATCTCGGCGGCTGGGCCTTCGTAGTAGCTGAACTCACTGCTTTTGATCCGCTGCTGCTCGACCCCTACGCCCTCGGCCTTGGGGCAGCCATTGGCGGACTTGCAATCGGGCTGGGTTCACCCGGAAACCCGCACATCATATCGCGCTACCTTTCCATCGAGAACGAATCGCAGCTGAAAACGGCCTGTGTTGTGGGCACCTTGTGGAATGTGCTCATGGCATGGGGCGCCCTTTTTATCGGGCTGGCCGGCAGGGTGATGTTCCCGGAGCTTTCCATGCTGCCAGGCGCTGATACTGAAAATCTGTTCCCGCACGTGGCCCAAACCCTGCTGCACCCGGTCTTTTTTGGGCTCGTTATGGCGGCTGTTTTTGCTGCGATTATGTCATCGGCTGATTCGCAGCTTCTGGTCGCGGCTTCGAGCCTGGTGCGGGATGTTGTAGAGAAAATGTTGGGGCAGGGGCAGCAGATTCCGCAGCAAAGGCTCGTACGCCTCAGCCGGTTAGTCGTTGTGATCCTGGTTGCGGTTTCGCTTACGCTTGGCTATCTGGCACAGGACCTTGTTTTCTGGCTGGTACTCTTCGCCTGGGCCGGACTTGGCGCAGCTATCGGCCCGACTTCCGTTCTCGCTCTTTACTGGCGGCGAACTACCGGCTATGGTGTTGTCGCCGGGATGATAGCCGGCGCTTCGGTAACCATCATCTGGCGGCTTACCGACAGCCTTAGGGCTCTTTCTTACGAGCTGATTCCCGGCTTTTTGGCCGGTCTGCTGGTCACCGTCATCGTTAGCCTGCTTACATCGCCGCCGGATTCGGCTGATGAGCATTTTAAGACGATGGATCCGTCATCACCCAAACAAAACCCAAGCTAAAATGAGCACCGCTCAGAATTCTTCACCCTGCTTTTGAGGGTTGCTGTTCAGTGGCGCGGCATCCGGGGTCTTGCTTTCGTCTGATTTTTCAGTGCTGTCGCGGAAGCTCTTCACTACAGAGTTATTCAGATACCAGCTCAGCACCATTATCCCGATCCCGATGATGGTGTAGAAGGTGATGAAGCGCCACATGAAAGTGGCAATGCCGATGAAGATTTCACGGTCAAACAGCGGACCGAGGAAAATCACGAACAAAGCTTCTACACCGCCGCTGCCGCCGGGTGTGGGCATGAAGAGCGTAGCGAGCGACATCGCAAAGCTTCGGAAAAACAGAAGAACTTCGTCTGCCGGCAGGAAACTGAGCACCACGATCGCAGGCAGGGAAGCCCGCGCCATCCAGGCCAGTGCAGCGAGCCCGTAAGCTTTGGCCAGAAAACTGAACGGCTTGCGGCGGAGGGTTTCTGAAGTGCCAACAAGGTTATCAAGTTCGCGCTCTATAGTGTCGGCATGTTTGCGCAAAACCGGCAGGCGGAATAATGCCTGTACCATTCTTTTGAGGTAAAACGGGTTGATGAGCACCCCGTAGGCGAGAACAAACCCGTAGCCGAGCAGGCTCAGGTAAACAAAGGCCATGGCCGACTTGCCGAACACACCGAAGGCTTCAGGGATTATTTCGAGATAAAGTCCGGCAATAATCAGAATGGGGATTACCATCAGATAGAAAATCTGATCGAGCAGGATGGTATAAAAAGTTATGGCACTTGCCTGACCCAGCGGGATGTGTTCACGGGTCATGGCATAGATGCCAAGCGGCGCCCCCCCAATGGTGGATGGCGTAATGGCGGATGCAAAATCCCACGAAAGTACGATACGGAAGGAGCCGGCCCAGCTGATGCGTTTTTCTGCCAGGTATCTGATTTTGGCAGCTGTAAACCAGATTTTGAGGAACATCACAACGCTTGCGATTACCAGTCCGGGCATCCGTTTAAGGCGTACGTGCTCGAAGCCTTCGGGGGTGTAGGTCAGATACAGCACAATTCCGGTGGCCACAACGCTGAGCGAAATAGACAGAAACAGGTATTTATTGGAGATTAAATCCCGTGGAGACTGTACAATATGCTTTTTTTGCTTACTCAAGCACTAAATCTGAATGAAGTGATGGCGTCTGATTAAAGTCTGTCTGGCAAACCTGCAACGGTATTTTGGTACGATTCAAGCAGGCGGTCGAATAGTTCAGCGGCAGTCGGTATGTCTTGTATCAGGCCGGATATCTGCCCGATTTCGAGTTCTCCTTCGGTAAGGTCTCCTTCAAAAATACCTGCCTTTGCGCGGCGCTTGCCTAATATAGCACGAATTTCATCAGGGCTTGCACAGCGAGTTTCGGCCTCGCTGATTTTTTTGTAAAATTCATTTTTAATGAGGCGTACCGGAACCACATTTTTCATGCAGAGCACCGTTGCGCTGTCGTCAGCTTCCAGAATGCTTTTTTTGAAGTTGGGATGCGCCGAGCTTTCCGCAGTAGCGGCAAATCGGGAACCGATTTGAACACCGTCGGCGCCGAGCGCAAGGGCAGCGGCAATTGCACGGCCGTCGCCGATGCCTCCGGCCGCAATCACCGGAATCTGCAGGGCATCTGCAACCTGCGGGATGAGGCACATGCTCGTTATCTCATCCTTGCCGTTGTGCCCGCCTGCTTCGAAGCCTTCACAAACGACGGCATCAACCCCGCGCTGCTCGCATTTGAGAGCGAGCTTCACATTAGGTACTACGTGCACCACTATGATACCGCGCTCCTTGAGCCAGCTGGTCCAGCTTGCCGGGTTTCCCGCCGAGGTGAACACAATGGGGACGCCCTCTTCCTCAATCACAGCCATGTGCTGCTCAATATCGGGGTAAAGCAGGGGCACGTTTACCGCGAAGGGTTTGTCCGTTGCGACTTTGAGGCTTTTGATGTGATGGCGAAGCACTTCCGGGTACATAGAGCCCGCCCCGATAATGCCAAGTCCGCCTTTTGCGGATACCGCGGCTGCCAGTTTCCAGCCGGAGCACCACACCATGCCGGCCTGAATAATGGGGTAGCGAATTCCGAATAAACGGCAAATCCGATTTTCTTTCATCGTTAAAAAATGTGCTAAAAAAAACGGAACCGGATTTTGGTCCGGTTCCGTCTCAGATATTGAAATAACTGAAGTTACGCAATGGTAACTTCTTCGTTGAGGTACACATCCTGAATGGTTTGCAGGAGTTTTGCACCTTCAGCCATCGGGCGCTGGAAAGCTTTCCGGCCGCTGATGAGGCCTGAACCGCCGGCGCGCTTGTTGATAACGGCTGTAGTAACCGCATCTGCAAAGTCATTGGCGCCGGAAGCACCGCCTGAGTTAATCAGACCGGCACGGCCCATGTAGCAGTTGGCCAGCTGATAGCGGGTCAGATCAATCGGGTTGTCGCTTGTGAGCTCACTGTAAATGCGCTCATCCAGCTTGCCGTAAGAAGAAGAACCGGTGTTCAGCGCTTTGAAACCGCCGTTCACTTCCGGAAGCTTCTGCTTAATAATGTCGGCTTCGATGGTTACGCCAAGGTGGTTGGCCTGGCCTGTAAGGTCGGCAGCTACGTGGTAGTCAACGCCGTCTTTTTTGAAAGCATTGTTACGGGTGTAGCACCACAGGATGGTAGCCATGCCGAGCTCGTGTGCGTAGGCAAAAGCTTGCGCTACTTCAACGATCTGACGGGCAGACTCATCGGAACCGAAATAAATGGTAGCCCCGATAGCGGCGGCGCCCATATCGTAGGCCTGATCGATAGTTCCGAACATGATCTGATCGAAGGTGTTCGGGTAGGTCATCAGTTCGTTGTGGTTGATTTTCACCACAAATGGGATTTTGTGGGCATACTTGCGCGCAACCGCACCAAGTACACCATAGGTTGAAGCTACTGCGTTACAGCCGCCTTCAATGGCAAGCTTTACGATATTTTCAGGATCGAAATACGCAGGGTTTTTGGCGAATGAGGCACCGCCGGAATGCTCAATACCCTGATCTACAGGGAGGATGGAAACATAGCCTGTTCCGGCAAGACGGCCCGTGTTGTAAATGGCCTGCATGTTGCGCAGTACACGGATATTGCGGTCTGACTGTGCCCAGACCTTATCAATAAAATCAGCTGACGGAAGGTACAGGCTGTCTTTTGAGATGGTTTTGCACTCATGGCCGAGTAAGGTTTCGGCATTGCTGCCGAGATATTCTTCAATTTTCGATAGTGTTAACGACATTCTTTAATTAACCTCCTAAGGTTGTTTCATAACAAAGGGAACGCTGCAATATAAGACTTTTGAAATTCAAATTTGAATAAGTGTATGAGATTTGATTTGTGCAAGCGGGTTTATTTTTCTTTCTGCCTGTTTTTTAGGATGATGGGTGCTGTGCCTGCATAGCTTACGATGCTTCAAAGCGCTTTTTTGA